>CAKPQY010000222.1 GCA_934179885.1 uncultured Clostridia bacterium | reverse complement strand
GTGAAAGGAGGACTAATACATAATGGAAAAATTAAGAGAACAATATGAAAAAGAAGTAGTTCCAGCATTAATGAAAAAATTCAATTATAAATCAGTTATGCAAGTTCCAAAACTTGATAAAATAGTTATAAATATAGGTTTAGGAGATACAAAAGAAAATCCTAAATCACTAGAAAATGCAATGAACGATTTAATGCAAATTACAGGTCAAAAACCAGTAATAACAAAAGCAAGAAAATCAATAGCTGCATTCAAATTAAGAGAAGGTGCAAACATAGGATGTAAAGTAACATTAAGATCAGATAAAATGTATGACTTTGCATACAAATTATTCAATGTAGCACTTCCAAGAGTTAGAGATTTTAGAGGAGTTTCTGGAAACTCATTTGATGGAAGAGGAAACTACTCAATGGGTATAAAAGAACAATTAATATTCCCAGAAATCGAATATGATAAAGTAGATAAATTAAGAGGTATGGATATCATATTTGTAACAACAGCTAATTCAGATGAAGAAGCAAAAGAATTATTAAAACTATTGGGAATGCCTTTTAAGGTTAATTCTTAATTTAAAAGTCAAGGAGGAAATAAAAGACTATGGCTAAAAAATCAATGAAAGTAAAACAAGCTAGACCACAAAAATACAGCACAAGAGAATATAACAGATGTAAATTATGTGGAAGACCACATGCATATATCAGAAAATATGGTATTTGCCGTGTTTGCTTTAGAGAATTAGCACATAAAGGTGAGATACCAGGTGTTAAAAAGGCTAGCTGGTAAAATAGAAGTTAGAAGTTTGAAATTAGAAGTTAGAGAATTAATTGTTTAGTTTCTAATTAAAAATTATAACTGAATTATAGAATAAAGAGAAGAAGAATGTAGATAGTTAAAATTCTAACATCTAACATCCAACTTCTTAGAAAGAAAAGGAGGAAATTGAGTTGAATACTACAGATCCAATCGCAGATATGTTAACAAGAATAAGAAATGCAAATACTTCAAAACATAAGACAGTAGATGTACCTGCATCAAAAATGAAATTAGGAATAGCTGAAATATTATTCAAAGAAGGATATATCAAAGCTTTTGAAGAAATAAAAGATGAAAATCAAGGAATAATCAGAATTACTTTAAAATATGACGAAAAAGGAAACAGAGTAATTGATGGATTAAAAAGAATTAGTAAACCAGGATTAAGAGTTTATGCTTCTAGAGAAGAATTACCAAAAGTATTAAACGGATTAGGAATTGCAATAATTTCTACATCACAAGGATTAAAAACAGATAAAGAAGCAAGACAATTAGGTGTTGGTGGAGAAGTACTAGCATATATTTGGTAAAATTGTACAAAATCAATTAAATGAATTTTGTATACATTAAAAGGCGAAAGCTATAAAATGACATAATTCAAAAATAAGGAGGAAAAGAAAATGTCAAGAATAGGAAATAAACCTATAGAAGTTCCAAATGGTGTAGAAGTAAAAATAGACGGAAATAAAA
>CAKPQY010000221.1 GCA_934179885.1 uncultured Clostridia bacterium | reverse complement strand
AAGGCCCCTTGGTCAAGCGGTTAAGACATCGCCCTTTCACGGCGGAGACATGGGTTCGATTCCCGTAGGGGTCACCAAGAATGCCACTTTAGCTCAGTTGGCCAGAGCACCGCACTTGTAATGCGGGGGTCCTCAGTTCGAATCTGAGAAGTGGCTCCATATAAGGTCAGTAGTTTTGCAATAAGCTTAATTACGGGCTTTTTTATTTTTTGTTTGACAAATAAAAACAAGCGAACATCAAATAATTTTAATTAATTTTATTGTATTTAAAGAAAAAATAATCTATAATAATTATATAAAGATAATAGTTAAAGACTTATGTAATTAGGAGGATTTTCAATGAACAAAGTTATAATAGTAACAGGAGCATCAAGAGGAATAGGAAGAGAAATAGCAAAAGGACTAGCAAAAAAAGGATATACAATAATAGCAAATTACAATAAATCAGAACAACAAATATTAGAATTACAAAAAGAATTAGAAAAAGAAAATATCAAAATAGATATATTTAAAGCAGATGTATCTAAGAGAAATGAAGCAAAAGAATTAGTAGAAAATACAATAAATAAATATGGAAAAATAGATGTTTTAATTAATAATGCAGGAATATCACAAATAAAAGAATTTACACAAATAACAGATGAAGACTGGAACAACATGATAAATACAAATTTAAATTCTGTATTTTATATGACTCAAGAAACTTGCAAAAATATGATACATAACAAAAAAGGGTGCATAATTAACATTTCATCAATTTGGGGAGTAGAAGGAGCTTCATGTGAGGTTCATTATAGTGTAAGTAAAGCAGGGATAGATGCAATGACAAAATCATTGGCAAAAGAAATGGGCCCATCAAATATAAGAATTAATTCTATAGCACCAGGATTTATTAATACAGAAATGAATAAGCATTTAAGTGAAGAAGAAATTAATAATATAAAAGAAGAAATTCCTCTTGAAAGAATAGGACAGGCGAAAGATATAGAAAAATGCGTAGAATGGTTGATTGAAGATGAGTATACAACAGGACAAGTAATTTCAATTAATGGTGGATGGGGAATATAAAAGTATAAGAATTAAAGACCTTTTTGCCAATATATAATGTAAGATGAAAATATGAAAAAAGAAGAATTGGAGAGATACTCCAGTAATTCTTCTTTTTAATTTTCATTTAATTTTCTTTTATAATTTCCAGAAATAATTTTTGGAAAATAAGTTATTATTTTATAGACAGCTAAACGAATTTTTTTGCTCCATAAGTATGTTTTTCTTAATTTTCTAGCACTACCTAAAGAAACTGGTTCGTCTTCTAAAACTAATAATTCATTTTGCCTTTTTTCTATTTCAAATATATAATTTTTACAGTCATTATTATCCCATTCATTATTGTTATTTCTAAAACAGAAATTAAAAGTTTCACCTTCTCCTAAAAAGATTTCTGCTTGAAATCCTAATTCTGTCTTTTCCATTTTAACTTAATTTATATTATCCCAATTAAGTCCAA
>CAKPQY010000220.1 GCA_934179885.1 uncultured Clostridia bacterium | reverse complement strand
TCATATAGCTATATTTTTTATGTCAAAAAGGGCGTCCCTTTTGACAATTTTTATTATGCTTTATTTTTTGAACCAAAAACATCAACAATTTTATGTTTTACAGTTTCTTTTATTAAATCTCTTGCTTCTCCTAAATATTTTCTAGGGTCAAAAGCATTTGGATTTTCAGCAAACACTTTTCTAATTCCAGCTGTCATTGCTAGTCTTAAATCTGTATCTACATTTATTTTTGAAACTCCTGATATACTTGCCTCGTGTAATATTTCATCTGGTACACCTTTTGCTCCTGGAATATCTCCTCCAAATTCATTACACATATTTACTAATTCTGGTATTACTGTTGAAGCCCCATGTAATACTATTGGTGTATTTGGTATTTTTGATTTTATTTCTTTTAAAATATCAAATCTTAATTTTGCTTCTCCTTTAAATTTGTAAGCACCATGGCTTGTACCAATTGCAATTGCTAATGAATCACAACCTGTTCTTTTAACAAATTCTTCTGCTTGAGCTGGGTCTGTATACATTGCATCTGATGCTGCTACATTTACATCATCTTCTATTCCTGCAAGTTTTCCAAGCTCTGCTTCTACTGTAACTCCATGTTCATGTGCATAATCTACTACTTTTTTTGTTAACGCTACATTTTCTTCAAAATCATATTTTGAACCATCTATCATAACTGATGTAAATCCATTGTCTATACACATTTTTGCTGTTTCAAAATCTGGTCCATGGTCTAAATGTAATGCTATTGGAATATTTGGATGTTCCTCTACTGCTGCTTGTACCATTTTAATTAAATAATTTATTCTTGCATATTTTATTGCACTTGCTGATACTTGTAATATTACTGGTGAATTAGTCTCTGCTGCTGCATCAACTATTCCTTGTATTATTTCCATATTATTTACATTAAATGCTCCTATTGCGTAGCCTTCCTTCATTGATTTTTCAAACATTTCTTTTGTTGTTACTAATGCCATTATCAATTCCTCCCTTTAAATTTTATTTAAATTATAGAAAATTGCATATTATAATATGTAATTTTCTTTTTGATAATGTTATTTTATTTCTAAATAAATTATCTGTCAATAGTTTTCCCATTCTTCTTTTAAAATAGAATAAATTATTTTATTTATTTTTTCTCCATTATTATTTATCATTCTATTTCTAAGAACACCTTCTCTTTTCATTCCTAACTCTTCTAGTAAACTACTTACCATCTCTGTGCTTTCTTTTGTTCTATCATAAAATTTTATAACAATTGTTTCAAATACGTTTTCTGTAAATAAAAATTTTATTACATTGCTAAGAATTTCTTTTGGTGAACCATCATATCTCCAATTTTCTAAAAAATAAAAGTTAACCTCTGCCCTTTTATCTTTTTCAGAATATTCTGAAATTTTTATATATCCTATTATTTCTTTACTTTCTTTTGATTCAGCGAACCATAATGGCATTCCTTCTTCTGATTCAGCAATCACTGCTCTTAATAATACTCTAGTTTGAATTACAT
>CAKPQY010000219.1 GCA_934179885.1 uncultured Clostridia bacterium | reverse complement strand
ACTTTCAGGTCGATTTGTTAAAATTGATCGTGCTATATATGGAAAAATTAAAGGCGTAACTGATCGTGAATACTATACAAATTCATTTCATATCCCTGTTTACTATAATATCTCAATTAAAAATAAAATTCATTTAGAAGCTCCATATCATGCATTAACTAATGCCGGACATATAACTTATATTGAATTAGATGGTGATACAACTGCTAAGGTTGAAGCTTTTGAAAAAGTAGTTCGTATTATGAAAGAAGAAGGAATTGGTTATGGTGCTATTAACCATCCAGTTGATCGTGACCCAGTATGTGGTTATGTAGGAATTATTGGAGATGTTTGTCCAGGATGTGGTCGCCGTGAAGGTGAAGGAATTCCTGTAGATAAATTAAATTAGGAGGAAAATATGGAAAAAGTTGAAGAAAAAATTGTTAAAGAACCTAAAAAAGTAGGCGAAGGCGTAGGCTTCGAAAGAATCAGAAGAATCACTGGTTATTTAGTAGGTACAGTAGATCGTTTCAACAATGCCAAAAAAGCTGCAGTAAGAGATAGTGTAAAACATACATTATGAAAATTAGATTAGCAGGGCCTATTTTAAAAGATAGTATTGTAGATGGCCCGGGAATTCGAGCAGTAATATGGACTCAAGGCTGTAAACATGCCTGTCCTGGCTGCCATAATCCCGAAACTCATTCATTTACAGGCGGTACTCTTTATGATGTTGAAGATATAAAACATAAAATCGATGAATTAATCGATCAAGATGGTGTAACATTTTCAGGTGGCGATCCTATGTACCAAATTGAAGCCTGTTTAGAATTAGCTAAATACATTAAAACTAAAAATTTAAATATTTGGTGTTATACCGGTTTTACATTTGAAAACATTTTAGAAAAAGCCAAAGAAAATAAAGACTACTTAGATTTTTTAGAACAAATAGATGTCTTAGTTGATGGACCATTTATTCTAAGTAAACGTAGCTTGAGTACTCTTTACAGAGGATCAACTAATCAAAGACTTATCGATGTTCCTAAAAGTTTAAAAGAAAATAAAACAATAACTATCGAAGAAAAAGATCGTAGATTAAAACAAGAAAAAAAAGAATGCATCTTTATTTAGCATTCTTTTTTCTTGAATTTAATAACTCTAAATCATCTTCGTAATGAGACCCAATTTTTTCTAAATATTTTACCTTTTCTTCATTACCCATTTCACTTATAAAAAGGTGAATTTCATCTTTAAAATAACTAAGATCACCTTGAAAAATTACAATTAAACTTCTAAGAAATAATTCTAAAATAGTCATAATAAGATCTTTGTCCCCATTAAAGTTACATAAAATTGAACTTAAAGCAGAACCAAAACAATTTTCAAGATCTAAACAAACAAGACCTAAATCTTTTTTATCTTCAAGTAAGTTATTAAGTTTTTCAACATCAAAATTATTATCAGCCAGTGCCAAACTAAGTTCAGGACATATAAAAGGCATTTCATATTTTATGCGATCAAAGAAAAGCAAATTAGGATTCTTTTTGATCTCTTCTTCTAACAAAGTCAAAAAGATAATATGCAAATCTCGATTATT
>CAKPQY010000218.1 GCA_934179885.1 uncultured Clostridia bacterium | reverse complement strand
TCCATTTACTTGCCCACATGGAAGACCTACTGCTATCAAAATGAGTAAATATGATATAGAAAGAAAATTTGCAAGAAAATAAATTTTTGAGCGATGAACGAAACATAGTGAAAGGAAGAAAAAATTATGACATGGGTAATAATTTTAATAGTAATAATATTCTTTTTAGTTTTATTAAGATGGATGTGGCATAGTTTAGGAAATATTGAAAAATCAACTAAATGTGCTTGTATAGTTGGAGGATTAGTAGTTGTATATATAATAACATTTATAATATATAATATATCTAAAATTGGAATTACTTATGAAAATAAAGAAGCAATGAAGTTAATACAAACTGTTTTTGTATCACTTTTCACAATTATTAATGGTTATATAATCTTACCATATGTATTTAAAAAACTAGACCAAATAAATAATGAAGAAATTGAGAAGAAAAAAATAAATAGAAGTATTATAATTTTATTAATAGTAATTTTAATAGTGGGCATATTTGAAAGCTCATATTTAGGAAATATTCAACAAGGAATTTTAAGTATGATGAAATAATGTCCAAAAAGAACCGTCCCTTTTGGACATGGAGGGAAAATAAAATGAAAGAGAAAGTTATAGTTATATGTGGACCAACAGCATCAGGAAAAACTGCACTTTCAATAGAACTTGCAAAAAAAATAAATGGAGAAATAGTATCAGCAGATTCTATGCAAATATATAAAGACATGAACATAGGAACTGCAAAACCAACAAAAGAAGAAATGCAAGGTATAAAACATTATCTTATAGATTGTGTTTCTCCTGAAGAAAGATATAGTGTAGCACAATATAAGCAAGATGCAAAGGCAGCAATAAAAGAAATTATAGCAAAAGGTAAAACACCTATAATAGTTGGTGGAACAGGTCTTTATGTGAATAGTTTAATATATGAAATAGAATATAATGATGTAAAAATAGATGAGAATTATAGAAAAGAATTAGAAAAAATAGTAGAAGAACAAGGACTAGAAGAATTATATAAAAAAGCTTTAGAAATAGACCCAGTTGCAATGAAAAAAATAAGTCCAAATGATAAAAAAAGAATTATGAGAGTTTTAGAAATATATAAAACTACAGGAAAAACAAAAACTGAGCAAGAACTAGAATCAAGAAAAAATCCAGTAGAATATGATTATAAAATATTTGCGATAAATTGGGATAGAGAAATTTTATATCAAAGAATAGATAAAAGAGTAGATATAATGATTGAACAAGGACTAATTGATGAAGTAAGAGATATTCTAAAAAAATATAATAAATTTCCTACTGCAATGCAAGGACTAGGATATAAAGAAGCAGTAGATTATATAAATGGAATATATACAAAAGAAGAAATGATAGAAAAAATAAAAATGGAAACAAGAAGATATGCAAAAAGACAACTAACATGGTTTAGAAAAAATAAACAAACAATATGGCTTGATGGAACAAATGATATACAAAATAATATCAATATTATTTTGGAGGGAATAAATTGAAAAAAGAAAAAAATAAAAGAAGTAACGAGAAAGTTGATAATAAAAAAATAATGATATATATTGCATTAGCTTTAGTATTATTATATT
>CAKPQY010000217.1 GCA_934179885.1 uncultured Clostridia bacterium | reverse complement strand
ATTATAATGTCGTTTACGGATTTGGTTATACAAAATATATTCATAAAAGTGATGGAATAGAACAAGAATTAGAAGTATTTGTACCAAAAGAAGATAGTGTTAAAATAGGAATTCTAAAACTAAAAAATATGAATTTAAACAGAAAAAAATTAAGAATATTATATTATATGAAACCAGTTCTAGGAGAAGATGAATTAAAAACAAATGGATATATAAATTTAAATTATGACAAAAATAATAATATAATTTGTGCTCAAAATCTATACAATAGCGATTTCAAAAATGATGTAATTTATGTATCAAATAGTGAAAAAATAAAAAGTTATACCGGAGACAAAAAATTCTTTTTAGGAAACGGAAATTTGTCAAATCCAGATGCAATAAGAAAACCAAATCTAAATAATGAAAATAGTTTAGGCAAAAAACCATGTATAGCGTATGAAATAGAAGTGGAAATCGAAAGCTTATCAGAAAAAGAAATAATATTTACATTAGGCGCTGAAGAATCGATTATTGATAGTAAAAATATAGCATACAAATATAGCAAAATTCAAAATTGTAGACAAGAATTAGAAAATGTAAAAAATCATTGGAAAAATTTATTAGGAAGATTACAAGTATATACACCATTAGAATCAATGAATATTATTTTAAATGGATGGGATATTTACCAAACATTACAAAGTAGACTGCTAAGCAAAACTGGATATTATCAATCTGGTGGTGCATATGGCTTTAGAGACCAATTGCAAGACACTTTAGGATTAAAATATATAAATCCAGAAATTCTGAAAAAACAAATTATAAAACACAGTAAACATCAATTTTTAGAAGGAGATGTAGAACATTGGTGGCATGAAGAAACTGGAAGAGGAATAAGAACAAAATTCTCAGATGACTTGTTATGGCTTGTATATTTAACTTGTGAATATATTGAATTTACAGGAGATTATTCAATATTAGAAGAAAAAACACCATATTTAATAGGTGAAAATATAAAAGAAACTGAAGATTAAAGGTATGATAAATTTGAATTTACCAAAGAAGAAGGAACAATATATGAACATTGTATAAAAGTAATAGAAAGAAGCTTAAATTTCGGAGAAAACGGCTTGCCTAAAATAGGTAGTGGTGACTGGAATGATGGGTTTAGCAATGTTGGACCTAAAGGAAGAGGAGAAAGCGTATGGCTTGGATTTTTCTTGTATAATATATTAGACAGATTTACAAAGATAATTAGAGAACTAGAGGATAGAGGTAAGAGGTTAGAAGTTGGAAGTCAGACCCCAGATATCCAACCTCCAACATCTAACTTTCAACCTCCAACTTCAAAAATAGAAGAACAAATTAAAAAATATGAAGAAATAATGCAACAACTAAAGAAAGCACTAAACACAAATGGCTGGGATGGAAGATGGTTTAGAAGAGCATTTATGGATGATGGAAACACACTTGGAAGCATGGCAAATGATGAATGCAGAATAGACAGCATTGCACAAAGCTGGAGCACAATATCAAATGCAGGAGACAATGATAAAAAATATATATCTATGGAGAGCTTAGAAAATCACTTAATAGATAGAGAAAATGGAATAATAAAATTACTCGACCCACCATTTGAAAAAGGA
>CAKPQY010000216.1 GCA_934179885.1 uncultured Clostridia bacterium | reverse complement strand
TTGCAGAGTTCTAGATAATGGTGCAAAACGAGTTAGAATTAGATGAAAAAGAGATGTTTGAAAAATTAAAAGAGATGTCAAGATTTAATCCAAGAAAAGATTAAAGTCATGATAAGCCCAACAGGATTACATAATTCAAAAAAGTATTGACAAATGACTAAAAAATGGCTATAATTATAGTTAGTGATTAGACAGAAGATGAGCTATGGATTGGAATCATAGAAATGGGGTATAAAAATGGATAATATACAAGGAAAGCATTTTAGTATAACAGATCCTAAAGGAGTAAACACTGTTATATACCAAGTAAATAAAACCGAAAAAGAATTTTTAAAGGAATATCCAAAATATACAGTAGAAAGGCTTGACCACACAGAAGAGATAAGAGGAGATTTCAATAAAAAGACTTTTTATGTTGAAAATCCGTCTAAAGATGGAAATAAATTGGTTATATTATCTTTTGGAGAAGATAAAGTTGTTATTAATACCGGCATATTGCTAAATGATGAAGTTAAAATAACAAAGACTCCAACACCATTTAAATTTACAACATTGTATTCAGAAGATGATTCAGAATATAAAGAATTTAAATATACACCAAATTTAAAGAGACCAATTTCTATTATAGACCCAGAAACTACAGAGGAGATAAAACCAATTCTCTATTTTGATGAAAAAACAAATGAGGTAAAAGGTAAGTGTAAATTAAAACCATATAAATCTTATTTCGCATTTGAAATAAGAGATAGCGAATAAGGAGGAGAAGCCAAATGGCGAATATAACGAAGGATGTTAAAACTAGACCAGCTGGAATAAATGATAATTTTGAAATAGCAGTTATGGATATTAATCATGTTGTAGAAAATAAAAAAACTGTATTAAAAGCAAATAAGGGCGTAAAAATACCAAACTTAAGTACAGATTTACAACAAGGAATGTCTATTAAAGCATATGAAGGTGGAAAAAGGCAAGAAGTTGAAAGATAATACAAAAGATAGTAGGTGATTTTAAATGAATTACAAAATAGAGGGAGCAATAAGAAAAAATAGAAAAAGTTTTATAATATGTGCAATACTATGGCTATTTCTAGTCATAGTATTTGTTGCGCCATTTTCATATAGTAGTTTTGAAGCAAGTGCAAGTGGAAAATTTTCGTTAAATGTTTTTTTAGAGCAAATATCAAATAATATAACAAATCCATTTGCAACATTGAGTGGAATATTTGCCACGGAAGCTGCAACACATAATTTTATTTCATTATTATTAGGATTTACAATTTGCTATTTAGTAATATTCTTTATAGGATTTGCAAAATCTGCTCCAAAAAATGAATATACAGATTTTGAACATGGTTCAAGTGATTGGAGCCAAAGAGGAGAACAATATCAAATTTTAAGTAAAAATAAAGGAATTATTTTAGCCGAAGATAATTATTTGCCACTTGATAAAAGAGGAAATGTAAATGTATTAGTAGTTGGACGGTTCAGGTTCTGGTAAATCAGCATCATATTCAATTCCTAATGCATACCAATGCTTAGGTTCATATGTATTTACAGACCCAAAAGGTGAACTTTATGATAGAACAGCAGGATACTTAAAAGAACAAGGCTATGATATAAAAGTATTAAATTTAGTAAGACCACAATTTAGTGATGGATACAATCCATT
>CAKPQY010000215.1 GCA_934179885.1 uncultured Clostridia bacterium | reverse complement strand
ATACTATAAAAAATACCAAAAATTATATTAGGAGGAAAAATTATGAACAAAAAAACTGTAAAAGATATCGATTTAAAAGGAAAGAAAGTATTTGTAAGATGTGACTTCAATGTACCAATGGACAAAGAACAAAACATAACAGACAACACAAGAATAGTAGCAGCTATTCCAACAATAAAATATTTATTAGAGCAAAATTGTAAAATAATATTAGCATCACACTTAGGAAGACCAAAAGGAGAAGTAAAACCAGAATTCTCATTAAAACCAGTAGCAAAAGAATTATCAAAATTGTTAGATAAAGAAGTAATTATGGCAAATGATGTAATAGGAGAAGATGCAAAAACAAAAGCAGCAAATTTAAAAGAAGGAGAAATAATGCTTCTTGAAAATGTAAGATTCCACAGAGAAGAAACAGACAACGACCCAGAATTTGCTAAAGAATTAGCATCAATGGCAGAAGTATTTGTAAATGACGCATTTGGTGCAGCACATAGAGCACATGCTTCAACAGCAGGAATAGCAGCATATATACCAGCAGTATCAGGATTTTTAATAGAGAAAGAATTAACAGTATTAGGAGATGCTATAAATAATCCAGAAAGACCATTTATGGCAATACTTGGAGGAGCAAAAGTATCAGACAAAATAGGAGTAATTGATAGTCTATTAGATAAAGTAGATACATTAATGATAGGTGGAGGAATGGCATATACATTCTTTAAAGCACAAGGATACAATGTAGGAAATTCACTATGTGAACCAGATAAATGTGATTTAGCATTAGAAGCAATGGAAAAAGCTAAAGCTAAAGGCGTAAAATTATTATTACCAGTAGACACAAAAGTAGGAAAAGAATTTAAACCAGATACAGAAAGCAAAACAGTTGCATGGACAGAAATACCAGATGAATGGGAAGGATTTGACATTGGAGAAAAAACAATAGCAATGTTCAAAGAAGAATTAAAAAATGCAAAAACAGTAATCTGGAATGGACCTTTAGGACTATTTGAATTTGACCAATTTGCAATAGGAACAAATGAAATAGCAAAAGCTTTATCAGAATTAGATGCAACAACAATAATAGGTGGAGGAGATTCTGGAGCAGCAGTAGAAAAAGCTGGATTAGCAGATAAAATGACACATATTTCTACAGGCGGAGGAGCATCACTTGAATTCCTAGAAGGTAAGAAATTACCAGGAATTGAATGTCTTCAAGATAAATAAGTTGGTCAAAAGGGACGCCCCTTTTTGACACAAAATAATTTCAATGCTAAAACAAAAAAATGTCTCAAGGAGGAAGATTATGAGAAAAAAAGTAATTGCAGGAAATTGGAAAATGAATATGCTTCCAAACGAAGCAATAGATTTTATAGACAAATTAGCACCACTTGTAAAAGACACAGAAAATGAAGTTGTGTTATGCGTACCATATACAGATTTATTTTATAGCCTATTAACAGCACAAGGAACAAACATAAAAATAGGAGCACAAAATATGCATTTTGAAGAAAGTGGAGCATATACAGGGGAAGTTTCAGGAAAAATGTTAAAATCAATTGGAGTTGAATATGTTATAATAGGACACTCTGAAAGAAGACAATATTTTAATGAAACAGATGAAACAGTCAACAAAAAAATAAAAGCAGCATTTGCAAATGGATTAAAACCAATAGTATGTGTTGGTGAAACATTAGAACAAAGAGAAGC
>CAKPQY010000214.1 GCA_934179885.1 uncultured Clostridia bacterium | reverse complement strand
TGCTATAACACATTCATTTATTTTCTTACAATGATGAATTTAATTATATCATCTGTAATTCTGTAAACTCTTTCAAGTTCAGCTACTGAATCTGGTTTTGCTTCAAAGTTAAATAACATATATGTACCTTCTTTGAATTTTTTGATTTCATAAGCTAATCTTTTTTTGCCCATGTTTTCAACAGATTCTACTTTTCCGTTTTCATTGATTAATCCTGTGAATTTTTCTTCTAAAGCTTTTAAACCAGCTTCATCAACATTTGGATTAACAATGATAACACTTTCGTATTTATTCATTATTTTCACCTCCCTATGGATTATACAACCTAACTTTTTAGTTAAGTAGAGAACTTAAAAATAGCTATACTATTTTCAAGCATAGCTATTTTACCACATTTTTCTCCATTTGGCAATCGTTTTTTGAAAAAAATTTTTTAGAACTATTTCTAAAATCTAACTTTTTCTGTAATTCGATAACAGGAACCGGTAGCAACGAAATAGCAATTGTAATAATCCATTGAGTTAAATTTAGAGGAACAACTTCAAATATATTAGCCAAAGCAGGAACAACAACTACTATTGCCTGAATAAATATTCCTAAAACAAAACTACCTAATAGGTATTTATTTTCAAAAAGTCCAGCTTCAAAAATTGATTTTTCATTTTTAACATTAAAACTATGCACCAATTCCAAAAATCCTATTGATAAAAATGCCATAGTTCTTCCAACTTCTAGGCCATAATATTTATTTCCAATACTAAAGGCTACAAGTGTCAAAACACCAATCATAATTCCTTCAACAATTATTTTATTCCATAACCCATCTGCAAATATTCCTTTTTTACTATTTACTGGTTTTCTATTCATTATATCTTTTTCAGGATTTTCTAATCCTAAAGCTATTGCTGGTAACGAATCTGTAACTAAATTTATCCATAATAATTGAATTGCAAGTAAAGGTGATTTTAATCCTAAAACTAGTCCCATAAAAATTGTTACTATTTCTCCTATGTTTGTTGCAATTAAAAAATGAATTGCTTTTTTAATATTATCATATATGTTTCTACCTTGTTTTACCGCTTCTACTATTGTTACAAAATTATCATCTGTAAGAATTATATCAGCTGCATTTTTGGCAACATCTGTGCCATTCTTTCCCATTGCTATTCCTATATCAGCATTTTTTAGTGCCGGACTGTCATTTACTCCATCTCCTGTCATTGCAACAACTGCACCATTTCTTTGCCATGCTTTTACAATTCTAACTTTATGTTCTGGAGTAACTCTTGCAAATACTGAATATTCTCTTATGTTTTTCTCTAATTGACTTTGTGTCATCTTGTCTAATTCTTGACCTGTTATTGCTTTATCATTAAAATTCAAAATTCCTAAATCTTTTGCAATTGCCTTTGCTGTTTCTAAGTGGTCTCCTGTAATCATTACTGTTTTTATTCCAGCATTTTTACAAGTTTTTACCGCTTCTTTTACGCCTTCCCTTGGTGGGTCTATCATCCCTATAAGGCCTACAAATGTTAAATTATTTTCAAGATTAGCTGAATCAATTTTACTTGGTAAAAAATCTATATCCTTATATGCAACAGCTATTACCCTTAATGCTTTTTGCGCCATTTGTCTATTATCACTTTGGATTTTTGAAGTTTGCAAACCCTGAACTCTTATATTATACTGCCCTTGTCTTCCATTAACCTCTAAAATCTCTTTTGTACATTTTTGCAATAAA
>CAKPQY010000213.1 GCA_934179885.1 uncultured Clostridia bacterium | reverse complement strand
ATACAAATTCTTAAAAAGAATGATTTTATAAAACAATTTGATTTGTATGTATAGTAATGGTATAATGAAATGGAAGAAAATAAAGATATACTAGGAGGTTTGAAATGGGTTTTATAGAAGACTACCTTGTAGAAAAAGGATTAAAACAAAAGGCATTACCTAAACCAGAAAAAACTAAAAGACATAGTTTTACGGAACAATATACTACTAAAAAATCAGAAGAAGAATTAGCTTATGAAAAAGCCAATAAACAACCTAAAATTTATTATAGAATAAATGGTACAGAGTATGAACTTCCTTTAAAAAACTATCTGCAGAAGGAAAAATTGATAAAGCAAATACTATATTAACTAGAAGTATAGAAGATGTGTTAAAATTTGAACAAGAACTATTACAAAGTGAACAAGAAGAAGTAAGAGAATAAATGTGGAGAAACAGAAATAAAAAAGAATATAAAATTCACTATCCCAATGTAAATTTTCTGTAAAATGACTTGTAAATTTAGAGTTATTAGTGTAAAATACCATTAAATTGTAAATAATTATTAGGAGGAAAAAACCGAAAATGAGATTTGTAGCAGACGAAGACTCGAAAAAAGAATACAAAAAATTTTTAGAAGGACACGAAAGATGTAACTTTCAACAATCACTAGAATGGGCAGAAATAAAAAAGCCAAACTGGAAACCAGAAGTAATACTAGCAGAAGATGAAGATAAAAACATAATAGGTTCATTATGTGTATGGATTAGAAAAATGCCTATATTTGGAAATATAATGTATGCACCAAGAGGGCCAGTATGTGATATACATGACATAGCAGTAATGAAACAACTAACAGATGGAGCAAAAGAACTAGCAAAAAAATACAATGCAATAGGGTTAAGAATAGAGCCAGACATAGAAACAGATGACCAAGCATTTAGAGATATAGTAACAAATTTAGGATATAAAATAAAAGATGATGCAAAAGATTTTAAAGATGAAATACAACCAAGATTCGTATTTATACTAGATATAAAAGATAAAACAGAAGAAGAAATAATGGCAGGATTTCATCAAAAGTGGAGATATAATATACGTTTAGCAACAAAAAAAGGTGTAGAAGTAAGAGAAGGTACAAGAGAAGACTTAAAAGATTTTCATAAAATAATGATAGAAACAGGAAATAGAGATGGATTCATAACAAGACCATTAGAATATTTTGAAAAAATGTATGACAACATGGTACCAGAAGGACACATGAAATTATTAATGGCATATTATGAAGGAAAACCAATATCAGGAGTAATACCAATCTTTTATGGAAATAAAACTTGGTACTTATATGGAGCAAGTAGTAATCAACATAGAAATTTAATGCCAAACTATTTATTGCAATGGGAAATGATAAAAATGGCAATAGCTAGACATGATGATGTATATGATTTTAGAGGAGTATCAGGAGTTGTAGACGAAAATCATCCACAATATGGACTATATAGATTTAAAAAAGGATTTGGGGCAAAATTTACAGAGTTTATAGGAGAAATTTATATTCCATATAAGCCATTAACATATAAATTATATAAATTTTCAGAAAAAGCATTTAGAACACTAAGACAAATAAAAAGAAAAATCTAAAAATTGCCAATAGCTTAAGTAGTTAAATGGCAATATTATATTATTTTTTGCACCTTGGTGTCGCAACCAACTTAATTAAAATTTTATATGTTGGTTGCTCCAATTCGCACTCGTGCTAAGCACTCGTTTGGTCGCTTACGCGGTGCTGCAA
>CAKPQY010000212.1 GCA_934179885.1 uncultured Clostridia bacterium | reverse complement strand
TTACAAATACCATTACAAATACCATTACAAATACCATTACAAATACCATTACAAATACCATTACAAACCAATATATGGGAGGCAGTCTGTGCCTCCTATTTTATTATGAAATTTTTTGTGTTAATAAAATGTGCTAGAATATAGCCAGAGAGAAGAAAAATGAGCTCATTCTGATTTTGGAAATATTGGTAAATAGCCATAATGAAATGAACCTAAAAAAGGAAAATTGTTAATGTTGAGTATTTTTGAGAATAATTTACTTTAAAGATTTTATTAGTAACTTTTTACTTTATGATGATAAAAGAAGAAAAAAAGATGTATGGAGCGTAGAAAAAAAGATATGGTGGCGTTCTTTTTTGAGTTTTATATTTGAGTGTCTGAGGAAGAGTGCGTATAAGTATTCGATTTCTGCCTGTTAGTGAAAAATTAATATCATAGAATATGTTGCCAAAGAATAAAAATCATTCTAAAAGTATGAAATTTTTTGAGATTTATGATAGAATATAGTTACTATAATACGGTAGGGGGATTGTTATGGCATTAATTAAATGCCCGGAATGTGGCAAAGAAATTTCAGATAAGGCATCTGTATGTATTCATTGTGGTTTTCCACTTAATCTATTGAGTGAAGGAGACATATCAACGAAAATAGAGAGGGATTTAGTGGAGAATGAATTAAGCACTATAAAGGATAAAGATATTCGAAACTTATATTCGTTGGAAATAATTGATAGTAATGGTAGCAATGTTAAAATTATAACCATTCTTAAAGGGTATTTTAGATATTCATTGGAAGAGGCTAAACAGGCTGTATCTGTTTTGCCAATACTTGTGGAAGGCTTTTTTGATATGAAATCAATAAGGTGTATAGCACAAGAACTCTTAGATGCAGGAGTTGATTATAGTATATATCAAGATAATAGAGAAATATTATTTGATTTGGATATAACTGATAAAATAGAGAAAAGAGCACTGGAAAGTTCTAATGTAGGTACAGGAGCTGTAATTAAACAATGCCCACAATGTGGTCAAATTACAAATCAACCAGACGCTTTTTATTGTCCCAAATGTAATGTCAGGTATGAGAGAATTATAAATAATTATCAAGAGTATCGTTATGAAGAACAAGAGAAAAATATTCCTAAGTGTCCTACCTGTGGTTCGACTAAAATTCAAAAGATATCTAGTACAAAAAGGTGGTTTACAACAGGGGTATTTGGTTTAGCAAGTAGCAATGTTGGAAAGACTATGGAATGTAAAAATTGTGGATATAAGTGGTAAGGAGGTATTTTTATGACGAGAAGAGAGATTATACAGTTATGTTTTGGTGAAAGACAATCAAAAATAGAGAATCTACAAAAACAGCTTAAAGAGTTTGATGAGGAGTGTGAGAAACTGGAATTTGAAGAAAATATGTATTACCATTTGAAAAATTATAATCCACATTATAGTAGCGTCTATGAGCCGAAACAAGAAGAAAATTTAAAAAGGACAGAAGAACTTGAAACGAAAAAGAAAGAGATTCAAGAAGATATAAAGATTCTTCAAAGAGAAATTGATTATATCAATGATAAATTGGGGTAGAATCTGGTGTTATGTCAATCTAGACCAAATAAGTTTTCGTTTTATAGACTATTTTATCTTATGATGTACAGTGAGGAGTTTTGAATCAGAAGTTTTTAGAATGCCGGATACTATAGAAAATATTGTGTTCACAAATTCTTCACAAAAAAATTAGCACTCGCCTCTTGACAGTGCTAATAAGAAGTGCTATAACATAGCCAG
>CAKPQY010000211.1 GCA_934179885.1 uncultured Clostridia bacterium | reverse complement strand
TGGAATTGGTGCTGGTCCATGGTCTACTCCTTTTGCTACTTTACACATTCCTTCTAATTCTTTTGAATAAATCATCTTTTTTTGCTCCTTTCATTTCATTCATCATAAATTAAGAAATTCAAATTTTTTAATTTACAAATCAATTTTTTGAATTTTTTTATATATTATTTTAGAAATTTTTTCTAAAACCTAATAACTATTTTTTATTTTGAGGTTAGATGTTGGAGGTTGGAGGTTGGAAAATGTATATATTCTATTTCACCAACTTCCATTTCACTAATCTCTACTTCACCAACATCTATATCTCTAACCTCTATTTCACTAACTTCTATTTCTCCATCCTCATTATAATCTGATTTCTAGCCTTTTCTTCTTTTGTCGCCACATACTCTATATTTTGTTCTGTAGAATAACTTCCTGTGTCATAATCAACTATATTCTTAATATTCTTTATGTATATTCCCGCTTCGTATCGTTCTCTTCGCCTAACAACTTTTTCGCCTAGTAAATATCTTTCTATAATTTCTTTTTCTTGTTTATTAAGTTGTTCTTCTTTAATTCCTAGATAATTGTATCTCCATATTATATGTCTTTCATGACTTGAAAATTTTGATTTGCTTAAATCTTCATAATCATATTCAATTTTAAATTGTATTCCTTGAATTGTCATTGTAAGATTTGTCCATGTTGGTACAATTTCTATTTTTTTAAATTCTTCTCTTAATTCAACTATTTTTTGATATAAGATATTTACCAGTTTTAGATATTCTTTTTCATCTAAATTGAATTTTTGTGGTATTTCATAGACATTAACAGGGTTCTTCTTAAATATTCCTTTTGGAATATAATAGAAGAACAATTCTCCTGTTTTATTTTTGTCTATTAAATCTGATACTGAAGCATATAAATACATTCTATCCCATTTTTCTGGTATCATATAAAATATATGTCTTTGTATGTCTTCATACATCTCTTTTATTTTCTTTGTATGTTTTAACATATTTACCCCTATTCTTTGATTAATAGACTCTCTCCTGTCATTTCTTTTGGTTTTTCTATGTCCATTAAATCAAGCATTGTTGGTGCTAAATCTGCTAATTTTCCATTTTCTTTTAACTTATAATCTTTATTATCAGTTATTAAGATTATTGGTACTGGATTTGTTGTATGTGCTGTATGTGGTTCTCCTGTTTTATAGTCTATCATTTGCTCTGCATTTCCATGGTCTGCTGTTATTATTAAGTTTCCTTTTTTCTCTTCTATTATTTTTGCAACTCTTCCTACACATTCATCTACTGTTTCTACTGCTTTTATTGCTGCTTGTAAACTTCCTGTGTGTCCTACCATGTCTGTATTTGCATAGTTTAATATTATTACATCATATTTATCATTTTCTAAAGCTTCACATACTTTGTCAGTTACTTCATATGCACTCATTTCTGGTTTCATATCATATGTTTCTACTTTTGGTGATGGCACTAGTATTCTGTCTTCTCCTGGATATTGTTTTTCTTCTCCACCATTAAAGAAAAATGTTACATGTGCATATTTTTCTGTTTCTGCAATTCTTAATTGTTTTAAGTTGTTGTTAGCTACTACTTCTCCAAATGTATTGTTTAATCTTTCTTTTTTGAAAGCTATATGAACATTTGGCATTGTTTCATCATAATTTGTGAAACATACGTAATATAAATTCATTTTCTTTGTTTCAAATTCATTAAATTCTGGATCTACTAAAGCTCTTGTTATTTCTCTTGCTCTGTCTGGTCTAAAGTTGAAGAATATTACTGAATCA
>CAKPQY010000210.1 GCA_934179885.1 uncultured Clostridia bacterium | reverse complement strand
CATTGCTACTGTTTACAATTTCCTCTTTTGCCTCAATTATTTTGGCTTTTTTAAGATTCTCTGCTTCTATTTTTGCCATACTTACTATTTTTTTAGATTCTTCTTCAGCACTATTTATTTTAGATTCTGCTACTTTTTTTCTGTATGCAATTCCTAATAGTACTCCTATTGCAAGTGAGATTAAGACAGCGGCGATAATGATTCCTATATTCATGAATCTACACCTCTTTCTTATTAAATTTTCAATGTTCGAATCAAATATATATGTTTTCTTTTCGTTAATATATTTTTTTCTTACCTATTCTATTTTATCTTTATTCGCCTCAGCTGTCAAGTGATTTTTGACAATTTCTAAAAAAGAGGAAAAAACTGTTTTTTTCCTCCGTCCCCAAATTCATTCCTCTTTTTATTCTGTTACAATAATTTCAATAGTTCCACATTCATCAGTTCTAAAAACTTCAGCTCCCACTTTTTCCAGTCTTTCCAAAATTTTTTCATTTGGATGACCATAATCATTATCTTTTCCAACTGAAATTATTGCATATTTAGGTTTTATTTGATTTAAAAAATTTTGTGATGTACTAGTAGTCGAACCATGATGCCCTACTTTTAATATATCTGTTTGTTGCCATTTTATTGTTTTTTCATTTTCTGTTTCAGCATCTCCTGTAAATAAGAAGCTTGTTCCATTAAATTCCATTCTTATAATATTTGAAGATAAATTTAAATTATTTTTGTCCAATATTGAATCTGTCATTACTTCTAAATTAGCATTTCCTATTGTAAATTTATCGCCTTTATTAAATGAACTTATCTTTTTATTCTTATTTTGAATTGCTTGCAATACATCTTCATATGTTTTTGTATTTGTTTGAATTTTTGGCAAATATATTTTATCAACATCTATATTGTTTATAACATCATCTAATCCACCTATGTGGTCTTCATGTGGATGTGTTCCTACTATATAATCTAATTTATTTATTCCTTTTGATTTTATAAAATTTACTACATTTTTCCCATCATCATTGTTCCCTGCATCTATTAAGGCTGAATGATTTTGATTTACTATTAATATACTATCTGCTTGTCCTACATCTATGTAATAAACATGTAAATTGTTTTCATTATTTACATCACCTGAACCAATTACTACTGTTTTTGTGCCATTTTCTTGTATTGTTGATACTATTTTATTTTTTGATGTTGAATCTAAAGTTGCATTTGACATGTAATTTTGTAATTCTTGATTTTGACTAATTAATGCTATAATTATTAATGCTATTATTGATAATATACTGTTTATTAATTTCTTGTTTTTCTTCTTCCTTGCCATCTTTTGTTTCTCCTTTTAATTCATTACTCAGTTATTTATTCCCATAAATTTTTATATTTTTCTTTTATCTTGTTTTCTACATTTATTGTTTCTTCTTCATCTATAAAGTATTTTCCATTAATACATTTTATAATGTCTCCTTCTTTAGCATTTTCAGGTATTTTTTCTTTTTCTATATTTTTCATTTTACCTGTTTTTCTGTCTTCTAGTACAGCGATATTTTCTTCAAATCTATCTACTGTGTATTCTTCTACTGCATCTAACTTATTTGCTAATTCTATTTCTTCATTTTCTATTCCATCTACTTTGTTAATTTTTTCTGTTTGTTTGTTGATTGTTTTTTCTATAGATTTTCCTAAGTTTTCTAAAAAATTAAAGTTCATGTTTTCACGTCCTTTTTTGTAATTATTTTACACCTTCTCTAAAATATATATTATATTATTTTTAAGCATTTTTCAATAT
>CAKPQY010000209.1 GCA_934179885.1 uncultured Clostridia bacterium | reverse complement strand
TTCTAAAAGAAAAGAAATTAGAAGATAGTTATAAAAGAGGATATTTTCTTCATTTAGTAACTGATTATTTATTTTATAATAAATACTTAGATATATTTACAAAAGATATCTATAATGATTATGATATATTAAATAAATTTCTTATAGAAAAATATAATGTAAAAATACCAATTAAAGTACAAGATAAAGTATTTGATAAGGAAGGAAAAACTAAAATCTTAACAAAAGAATTAGCTGAAAAAGTTATAGACGAAATATCTGCTTTAGATTTAAAACAAATTGAAAAAGAAATAAAAGAAAATCCAAATGATGAAAAGTGGCTAAAATTTAATGAAAAAATAAAATAAAAAAGCAAATAATTAGCATATAAATGCATTATTTGCTTTTTATTTTATAAAATCCCAGCAGTTGGAATATAGCTATCATCAGGAGGATAAACATACTCTTCTTGAGAAGACTTATCAACAGACTTTATATCAGTAATCTTTATAATAGGCATATCACCATGATAATCGCCTTTAAAAATCTCACCAGTAACTTGAACCCATGAATTATCAGCAAAATCTTTAGCATTATCATACTCACACAAAAAGCCAACAACAACAGACTGAGAATTAGAACTAACTATCATATCACGAGCCAAAACAAATTGATTATCTTGCAAATCTAAAACTCTATAAACATATCCAGTAAAACAAATCTTTTTACCAACATAAGAATCTATATTCTCGTGAACAGACTTTAAAATATTGGTATAATTTTTGGGGGATATTTGAGAAACTCCACTTTGAGGAATACAACTATTTGATTTAGATGAATTATTTGCACCACTAAAAACTCTATACATAACTATTCCCAATATTATAATTAAAAGAATTATAACTCCAATAAAAAAATATTTAAAAATTTTACTTCCGATTTACTTTAATATTAAATACAAACATATAAAACCTCTTTTCTACAGTAAGTTTATTAAAATGTATGTGACATTTTTAAAAATATTACAATGTTACATTTATAGCTTTAAAATATTTCATAAAACCCCTTGATAAAAATAAGTTTTAATGATATAGTAACAAAGTAAAAATATAATGATATCTAAATAAAACCAAGGAGGACTATAACAAATATGAAATTATTTAAGACATATAGTGAAAAAGAAGTAAAAAGGGTAATGCCAATAGTAAACAAAATCAACAGCTTAGAACCAGAAATGGAAAAATTATCAGACCACGAATTAAGAGGAAAAACAGAATATTTCAAAAAAGAATTAGCAAATGGAAAAACACTAGATGATATATTACCAGAAGCTTTTGCAGTTGTAAGAGAAGCTTCAAAAAGAGTATTAGGAATGAGACATTTTGATGTTCAATTAATAGGTGGAATTATATTACACCAAGGAAGAATTGCAGAAATGAAAACTGGTGAAGGTAAAACATTAGTTGCAACATTACCAGTATATTTAAATGCACTAGAAGGAAAAGGTGTACATGTAATTACAGTAAATGATTACTTAGCAAAAAGAGATAGTGAATGGATGGGAAAATTATATAAATTCCTAGGACTTTCAGTTGGATTAGTAATAGCTGGAATGGATCCACAAGCTAAACAAAAAGCATATGCAGCAGACATTACATATGGTACAAACAATGAATTTGGATTTGATTACCTAAGAGATAACATGGTAATTTATAAAAATCAATTAGTACAAAGAGGATTACATTATGCAATAGTCGACGAAATTGACTCTATTTTAATAGATGAAGCAAGAACACCTCTTATTATTTCAGGTAGAGCAAATGAATCATCAGAT
>CAKPQY010000208.1 GCA_934179885.1 uncultured Clostridia bacterium | reverse complement strand
TGTATTCATACACATATTTTTGGCACATTTGATTTCTTGCTTCTTTACCATAAAACTGGCTTAATAAAATTGTGATAAAATCTTCATATTTATTAACAATTTTGATTTCTATTAATACTATTGCTTTTATTTTATCTATGTAATTATCTAATTTTGCAGTTTTAATATCGATACTATTTTGTAATAATTTTATGCCTTCTTCAATTAAGAAGTTGAATATTTCTTCTTTACTTGAAAAGTGATAATATAATGTTCCTTTTGCTACTCCAACTGTTGCTGTTATTTCTTCTATACTTGTTGCGTCATATCCTTTTTCTGCAAATAATTTCATTGATGTTTCAAATATTTTTCTTTTTGTTTTATTCATATTTGTTCACCCCGTTCCGCCCATATTATATATTTAATGTTGAAATATTGCAATATTTTTTCATAAATTGAACGGGTAGTATAAAAAAAATTTGTTACAGTTTTTTATCAACAAATCTTTACAAATTTCGATAACTAATATAAAATATGATTAATAAATAAAAAGCAAAAAAATGGAAACACTAAAAGAGAAAATTTTTTGGAGGCAAACAAATGAAAAATAAAAACGAATTAAATTTTAAAGATTTAAGAATGACATGTGACTCAAATATTTTTGATTTTAAAACAACTGCTGAATTGTCAAATATTACAACAGGTATAGGTCAAGAAAGAGGAATAAAAGCTTTAGAGTTTGGCTTACAAGTAGATGTAAAAGGTTATAATCTTTATATTGAAGGTCCTAGTGGCGTTGGTAAAACCATGTACACAAAAAATTATTTAGATGCTATATCTAAAAAGCAAAAAACTCCTAATGATTGGTGCTATATTTATAATTTTGATAATCCAAATGAGCCAGTAGCTGTTTCATTACCTGCAGGTCAAGGTAAAGAATTTAAAGATGCTATGGATGGTTTTATTTTAGAGGTAAAAAAAGATATTAAAAAGACTTTTAATGCTGATGATTTTGAAAAAGAGAAAGCTTTACTTAAACAAGAATTTGAAGAACAACGTTCTAATATATTAGATAAATTAAATGTTGATGCTTCAAAATATGATTTTCAAGTAAAGTCTTCACAAAATGGTATTTATATGATGCCTATTGTTAATGGTAAAGCAATTGATGAAGAAGAATTTGATAAATTAGATAATTCAATTAAACAAGTATATGAAGAAAATTCTGTTATTGTTCAAAATCAAATAATGGAAGCCATTGAACAAATAAAAAATGTTGAAAGACAATCAGATAAAAAGATATCTGAATGGCAATCAAATATTGCATTACTTACAATAAATGTTCATATCAATTATTTAAAATCAAAATTTAAAAGAAATAAGAAAATAACAAAATTTTTAAATGATGTTAAACAAGATGTGTTAAAAAATGTTTCTTATTTTGTTGATGAAGATAAAGAAAAAGAAAAGCAACAACAAGTAAATCCTGCAAATAGAAAACAAGACCCTTCTTTAAATTATAGAGTTAACTTATTTGTAGATAATTCAAATCGTGAAGGTGCTCCTGTTGTTATGGACTCAAATTATTCTTATCACAATATATTTGGCTCACTTGAATATGAAAACTATTATGGTTCTCTAAAAACAGACCACACTATGTTAAAACCTGGTCTTTTACAAGAAGCAAATGGCGGATACATCATTTTTCAAGTAAAGGATTTATTACAAAATAATATGTGTTATGAGGCTTTGAAAAAAGCTTTAAGAGTAAAAGAACTTAGTATAGAAAATACAACTGAGCAACGAGCTTCAATGGTTATGGTTTCTTTAAAACCTGAGCCTATACC
>CAKPQY010000207.1 GCA_934179885.1 uncultured Clostridia bacterium | reverse complement strand
AGGCTATTTTCTTTTATGTAATACTATTGTTAAAGATAAGTGTATAAGTGAAATTTAAGTTTTTGTTCTTGACAATTACACTGAAAAATGATACAATTTCAGTGTAATTGTCAAGAAAGGGGAAAAGACAACATGAGAAAAGAAGATGTAATTAGTTACAGAATTGATACAAGCGTTCTTAAAAATTATGTAGAATCTATTAATTCGATAACAGAGCCAATGATTCAAATTAAGGCTCAACTTAATCAACTAACAAAGCCAATGCAAAAAGAACTAAAAAGCATTAATAATATGTCTAATGTAATTAAGAAACTTTTAATTAAATATCCAAACGAACAAGCAAAAATATTTACAGATACTATAAAGCAAATAATGGATACAAATAATGGAATGCTTTCTACAAGAATGATAGAACCACTAAATATAAGTAGACAATATCTCTCAATTATGGAAAATAATAATGATATTGAAAAAGTTTCAAGAGGTATTTATATTTCACCAATTGCTTTTGAGGATAGTTATTTTTGTTTTCAACAAAAATATAAAAAAGCAATTTTTTCACACATGAATGCTCTGTATTTCTATGGAATGACAGAAGAATTTCCATATAATTATACAGTGACCGTACCTCAGAGTTATCATGCAAATACAGTAAATGAAAAATGTAATGTATTTTATGTTTCAGATGATGTATATGAACTTGGAGTTATTGAAATAGAAACTCCAAACGGAAATAAGGTAAGAACCTACGATAAAGAAAGATGTATCTGTGATATTATAAGATCAAAAGAAAGAATGGATTTAGAACAAGTTAAAAAAGCAATAAAACAATATATGCAAAGCCACGATAAAGATATAGCAAAACTATCTAAATATTCAAAAAAAATGGGAATAAATAAAAAGGTTATGAAAATAATAGGTGAATATTATGAGTAATTCTGCCCAGTCAGTTAAAGATAAACTAAAGAATATTTCTAGAGAAAAGAATGTAGATTTTAACTCTGTTATGAGATTCTATATGTATGATAGATTTGTTGAACGTTTATCAAAAAGCAAATATAAAGATAACTTCATATTAAAAGGTGGTTTCTATTTGAGTAAATTATTTGGGTTAGATAATAGAAGTACTATGGATATAGATACTGCTATAAGAAAAACAGAATTTACTGAAGAAAATCTAATTGTTATGATAAATGAAATTATTAGTATTGATGTAGGCGATAATGTAAAATTTAAAATCGAGAAAACTGAACTAATTCGTGAAGAAGATGAATATGGCGGATTAAGAATTACTATTAATTTTATGTTAGAAAACATTAAAGATAAATTTCACATTGATTTAGCAACTGGAGATCCAATATATCCAAGGCCAGATAATTATAAGTACGAATCCTTAATAGGAGATGAAATTTATAAGGTTTGGTCATATAATCTCGAAACAATTCTTGCAGAAAAAATCGAAACAATTCTTAGTAAACTCGAAACAAGTAGTAGAATGAAAGATTATTATGATATTTATTTAATATACAAGTTTAAATTTGATACAATAAATAAAGAAAAATTTAGAGGGTCAGTTGAAAAGACTTTTAAGAAAAGAAAATTTGATGCTGATCTAATGACAAATTTAAGTATTGTTAAAGAAAGCAAAGTTTTGAGAGAAAGATGGCTTAGTTATTCAAGAAAAAATAGTTATGCTAGAGATGTTGAGTTTGAAGAAACATTAGAATGTTTAGAAAAATTAATTGATATATTAATTTTACATGTAATATAAATATCAAAATTCACTATTTTAATAATAATTAAAGTAGTGTTTTATATTTCTTAAAATACA
>CAKPQY010000206.1 GCA_934179885.1 uncultured Clostridia bacterium | reverse complement strand
AGTGTACCTAGTATTAGAGGTAAAGTAGAAAGATATAAGAATATAGAATTGACTTATTATAATGATAATGGTGAAAAAATAGAAAAACAAGTACATGGCTTTTTTGCAAGGTTAGTACAACATGAGTGCGACCATTTAGATGGAATTGTATTTTTAGAGAAAGTGAAAGAGAAAAATGGATTTGCTACAATAGATAATATTAATAAATATAATTTAAGGGAGAACTAGAACTTCAAGGAGCTAAAAATAGAGTGAAAAATTTAAAAGAATATGCTGGATATTATCATGGCTTTAACCAGTCATATAAATGGAGAAATTTGGAGATAAAATAGAAAAAATATTAATATATATATAGAAAGCAAAGGAGAAAATCATGATATACGAATTTGAAGTACCAGGAAAAGTAATAGGAAAAGGAAGACCAAGATTAAATTCATACACAGGAATTGTATATACACCAACAAAAACAAAAGACTATGAAACACTAGTAGAACAATACTTTTTACTAAAATATCCTAAATTTAAAATATTAGAAGGAAGAATAAAAGTAAGCATTATAGCATATTTTTCAATACCTAAAGCTACCAAAAAATCAGATATAAATGAAATGTTAGACAACAACATAAGTCCAACAAAAAAACCAGATATAGACAATATTGTAAAAGCAATTTTAGACAGTATGAATAAATTTGCATTTAAAGATGATAATCAAATTACTAAATTAGAAGTAGAAAAAAAGTATTCATTAGAAGATAAAATATATATAAAAATTGAAGAATATTAATGTCCCAAAAAGAACCGTCCCTTTTGGAACATCATATAATATTACTAAAGGTGATATTATGGCAAATGTTTTAAAAGAATTATATGAAGACGCAAAAAATATAACTAAAAAAGACCCAGCATGTAGAAATGTATTAGAGGCAATAATTTTATATCCGGGTTTTCATGCAATATTTTTCCACAGAATAGCACATTTTTTATATCGAAAAAAATTATATTTTCTGGCAAGATTAATATCTCAAATAGCAAGACACATCACAGGAATAGAAATACATCCAGGAGCAAAAATAGGAAGAAAATTATTTATAGACCATGGAATGGGAATAGTAATAGGAGAAACCACAACAATTGGAGATAATTGCACAATATATCATAATAGTACGCTAGGAGGAACAGGAAAAGACAAATATAAAAGGCATCCTGATTTAGGAAACAATGTAATGGTGGGATCAGGATCTAAAGTGCTAGGACCAATAAAAATAGGCAATAATGTAAAAATAGGTGCAAATAGTGTAGTGTTGGAAAATATACCTGATAATGTAACAGTAGTAGGAATACCACGGAAAAATAATAGTAAAAAAAGCAAGTAATTTATAGTAATTACTTGTTATTTTGTTTTAAAAATGATAAAATAGTGAAAAATTAGAGATACAGGGGGAATAAATTATGTATGAAAGAAGTGCAATTGTACTAGAAAAATACTTTAATGATATATTTGGATTTGATAAAAAAACAAATTTAAAAACTGTATACAAAGACTACAAAGAAATAATTGAAGAAATACAAAAGTATCAATCTATCCTTGAAGGAGAAGATAAAGTTATAAATGAATTTGATAAAGTAGCAAACGAAATAAGAGAAATACAAAAAGAACAAAAAACAATATATAAATCTAACATTAATTTTGAAGAAGAAAGAAATCAATTATTTGACAGCCTTGATGAAGAACCAGAAATTATTGAAAAAAAATTAAAAAAAGTCGAAGAAAATATAGATAAAAACAATACTAGATTAAAAGAGTTGAGAGAAGAATTTATAAAAGCATTAACCGAATTTTCTGAGAAACAAAAAGAA
>CAKPQY010000205.1 GCA_934179885.1 uncultured Clostridia bacterium | reverse complement strand
CAATTTTGGCTTCATATTCAGTTTCATCATTAAATAAAGTAACTGTAACTTTTGTTGCTTCTGATATTTGATAATATGAACTTGTTTCAGAAGAACTTGAAGATACAACATGGTTATTTGTTAAAATATAACCATCTTCACTAATTATAATTCCAGAACCAGAAGCTGTTGCAGTAGAAGTTCCAGTCCTTCCAAAAATAGAAGTAGCGTTTATTGTATATTCAATTTTAATACCAACTATTGATGGTAATATTTTATTTGCTGCATATACTGCTGTATCTGAATAATTTTCTAAAGATATTTGTTTAACATATCCATCAGATTGAGTTGAGTTGTTATTTGTAGGAGTTCCTATCAGTTTATTTTTTATTGATGGAACACCAAAACATGTTCCGATTACAATTGTACAACCAAGAACACCACTAACAAATGGTAGTAAAACACTTTTTCCAAATCCAGAACTGTTTTTTGATGATTTGTTGTATGATGTTGAACCTGTTACTGGAATTGCTTTGAATTTTGTTTCATTTTTTTCATTTTCTTCCATTATATATTTGCCTCCTAGATTTTTATTAATATTATATGCTTATATAATATCCTAATTTTATATTAGAATACAATAGCTTTGTGAAAATTTTGTGAAAAAAGTGTAAAAAGATACTTTAATTTTTATCTGTATTTCGTTCTAAAAAACAACAACTAAATTTATGCGAATTATTGAAAAAATAAATACTAATTGATATAATAATAAAAAATTCAAAATGGAGGAAGATAAATGAAAGAAAACAAAGGAATAACAATGGTCACATTAGTCATTACAATAATAGTATTACTAATAATAGCAGGAGTATCAATAGGAACAGGAAACAAAGTTATAAAAACATCAGAATTAGAAAATGTAAAAACAAATATGTTGTTAATAAAAGCAAAAGGAAAACAATATGTAGAAAATGCAAATTTTAAACTAGGAACAAATTTTGAAAGTGCAACAGATAAAGAAACTAGAATAGCAACGGCAAAAGGAGAACTAAAAGGAACAGAAATAACAAATGCAAATGAATTTAGTGGAAATATAGGAATAACGGAAACACAATTGCAAGAAGATAATACAAATTTAAGATTTTATTATAAATTATCAACACAAGACCTAACAGATATGGGACTTTCAAATGTAAAATCAGATGAAAAAAATGGATGGTATATTATAAAATATGATATAAAAAACGTAGAAGTAGAAATATATAATACAGTAGGATTTGAAAATGAAGAAAAAATGTATTATTCATTAACAGAATTACAAAATTTAAATATATAGAAGGAATACAAAATGAAAGAAAAAGAATTAGATAGACTAACAAATTTAAAAGAGATAGAAAAACAATTACATGAAAAAAGGTTTAAAAATATATGTGGAATAGATGAGGCAGGAAGAGGACCATTAGCTGGTCCTGTTGTTGTTGCGGGAGTAATAATGCCAGAAAATTCAATGATAGAAGGGGTTAACGATTCTAAAAAAGTTTCTGAAAAGAAAAGAGAATTGTTATATGACAAAATAATAGAAGAAGCAATTAGTTATTCAGTAGCAATAATCGGACAAGATGTAATAGATGATATAAATATTTTAAATGCAACAAAGCAAGGAGTAACAAGTGTTGTAAAAGGTTTAGACGTAAGACCTGACTTGATTATTATTGATGCTTTACAACACATAGATACAGATGGAGTGCCATATGAATCAATAATAAAAGGTGATGCTAAATGTTATTCAATTGCAGCTGCATCAATAATTGCAAAAGTTACAAGGGATAGAATTATGAGAGAATGGGATAGTGTTTATCCTCAATATGGTTTTATACAACATAAAGGGTATGGCA
>CAKPQY010000204.1 GCA_934179885.1 uncultured Clostridia bacterium | reverse complement strand
ATTAAAAAGAGCATAGATGATGCACTTAATTTAGGAAAAAGTGCAATAGGAATAGTTACAGGGAATTTTGAAAATATTTCACAAGCACAGCAGGCAATTAAAAGTGGTGGAATAATAGACAATGTTTCTGATTTATTAGATGATGTTATAAATAAAGTATATAGTAATGGATTAATTAATTCTACAGTAGCGAAGAAAATTAAGCAGGGGAAAAATAGTATATTAAATAATGTAGAAAAAAATATAGAAAATACTTTTAATAAACAAATTAATTCATTAGAGTATGCAGAAAAATATATAAATAATTGGAAGGAATATTTTAGCAACAAAGATTTTGATGGGATGGAAAAGGAATATAAAAAAATAGAAAAAGAAATTAGTAATTTAATTCCAATAGAAAAAACAATTAGTGATGTTAGAACAATAGAAAACTTACATAATTTAATTAAAAATAATGGACAAGATTTTAATTTAACACAAGAACAATTAGAACTAGCAAAGAAATTACAATAAAATAATTTAAGGAGTAATAGTGCAAAATATTGGAAAATTAGATAAGAATAAACTAAGAAAATATAAGAATAAAGTGATAACATCTCAAGTAATTTTAACAGATGAAAGGCTTAATGAACATATATTAGTAAAACATTTTAAAGAATATATTCAACTAAAACCATTTTTAAAAGAAATAATAGAAGAACCATATATAATACTAGATGATAATAGATATCCAAACACAATAACATTATTAAAAAAGATACCATATATAAAGAAAAATGGTAGGGTAGTTATAAAAATAGCAATTGCAGATGATAAAAAACATTATAAAAATTCAATAATAACTTTAATACAATTAAATGATAGAACATGGAAACAGACATTAAAAAATAGAGGAAATATAATTTTTAAAGTAGACAAAGAAGAATAAAAATGTTATAATAAAAATACAATATAAAGAGTTATTTGAAGTGGACAATTGTGCCATCCACGCACCCATAGGGTCAAAAGAGATGTAGGAAGTGGTACACCTACCAAATAACAAGAAAAAGAGCAATGTTTGAAATCAAATTCAAACATTGCTCTTTTAAAAATAAAATACTAATTATTAGATTTTTTAATAAAATAAAAAGTATCATGTATTAATTTATAAATATAATCAAGAACTTCATTAGAACATTTATTTAAAATTCTATTAATTTTTGAAATAGTATTATTATTAGAGGATTCTTCACCAAATAAAATAAAATCAGCAGAAGAACCAGTAAAAGAAACAATTTTAATTAAAGTTTTAGTACTTAAAGAACGCTCGCCTCTTTCAAGTTGCCCTAAGAATACATCCGAAATATCTATCATTTCTGAAAATTTTTCTCTACTCATATGTAAATCTTCACGAATTTTTCTAATTCTTTCTCCAATTTTTATATTATCTTGCATAATTTCCTCCATATTTTTTTAATTATTATATTACAAGAATAAATAAATACTAAACAAACTGTAAGCATATATAAAAATTATGCAAAAAGCATATAAAAATTTCAAAAAGTATTGCAAAATAAACAAACTTTTAGTACAATTTATTCATAAAATATTTTATATTTTTGCAAATAAAGAACTTTGAAAAGTGAATAATCCGCTAAGAAAACTAAAAATAAGTTTAGTTTAGAAGTATATTATTTGTAAAAATATAAATAATAATAAAAAATAAATAAAACAAAGGAGGAAATTTATAAATGAAAAGCAAAAACAAAAATACTCAAAAGGGTATAACACTAGTCGCACTTATAATTACAATTATAATTTTGTTGATTTTAGCAGGAATATCAATATCAGCATTAACAGGAAGTGGATTATTTGGAAAAGCACAAGATGCAAAAGAAAGAACAATAAAGGC
>CAKPQY010000203.1 GCA_934179885.1 uncultured Clostridia bacterium | reverse complement strand
GTAGTAGATACAATAAATTCTTTACCAGAACATAATAAATTTTAAAGAGGATTATTTAGTTGGGTTGGATATAAACAAGCTCCGTTTGAATATGAAAGAAAAGAAAGATTTGCAGGAGAAACAAAATATCCTTTAAAGAAAATGTTAAAATTAGCATCAGATGGTATTATAGGTTTTTCTACAAAACCATTAAAATTAGTAGGTATATTAGGAATGGTGTCTATTTTAATATCAATTATTTTATTAATTTATGCTTTGGTTTCATTTGCATGTCATTCTCCAAATCTATCTGCTGGATGGACTTCAATTATGGTAGCAATTACATTTTTTGCAGGTATTCAACTAATGTCTATTTGGATTATTGCTGAATATGTTGGTAGAATTTATGATGAAGTAAAACAAAGACCTCAATACATAGTAGATAAGAAAATTAATTTATAATAAAAAGTTTAAAAAGTACAAGAAATACTTGTACTTTTTTTAATTTAATGATATGATAGTATGGATTTTAGGAAACTACATTTTACTAAAATTAAAAAATAAGAAAGAAGGAAAAAAATGAAAATATTAATAACAGGAGCAAATGGAATGCTTGCAAAAGAAGTAAGAGAAAAATTTGCAAAAGGAAATGAACTTACAATTACAGATGTTGCTGAATTAGACATAACAGATGAAAAAGCAGTTTTTGACTTTGTAAATAAACTAAAACCAGATTATATTATAAACTGTGCAGCATTTACAGCAGTTGATAAAGCAGAAGAATGTTATGAATTAGCAGATAAAATAAATGGAGATGGACCAACAAATCTTGCAAAAGCTGCAAAAGCTGCAGGAGCCAAATTAGTACATATTTCAACAGATTATGTATTTGGTGGAAATTTAGATATTTCTGAAGATTATAAAGAAGATGATAAAAAAGAGCCAGTAACAGTATATGGTATAACAAAATTACATGGAGAACAAGGAATTGAACAAAACATGGAAGAATACTACATATTTAGAACAGCATGGTTATATGGAGTTGGTGGAAACAATTTTGTAAAAACAATGACAAAATTAGGTTCAACAAGAGATGAAATAAATGTAGTAGCAGACCAACATGGAAGCCCAACATATGCAAAAGATTTAACAGAAATAATATATCAAGCAATAGAAAAGAAAATCCCTTATGGAGTCTATCACGCAACAAATCAAGGATATACAACATGGTATGACTTTACAAAAGAAATATTAGCTGAACAAGGAATAGAATGTAAAGTAAATCCTGTAACAACAGAAGAATATATTGAAATGATGAAAATAACACAAGCAAAAAGACCATTCAACTCACAATTATCAAAAAATAAATTAATTGAGCAAGGTATAGAAGTTCCAGAATGGAAAGATGGATTAAGAAGATATTTGGAGGAGGCAAAAAATGAAGAATAGAAAAGGAATAATATTAGCAGGAGGAAGTGGTACAAGATTATATCCACTAACACATGCAATATCAAAACAAATAATGCCAGTATATGACAAACCAATGATATATTATCCACTATCAGTACTAATGGAAGCTGGAATAAGAGAAGTATTAATTATAACAACTCCAAGAGACTTAGAAACATTTAGAACTCTTTTAGATGATGGTTCTCAATGGGGAATGAAATTTGAATATAAAATACAAAGCAAACCAAATGGATTAGCAGAAGCATTTATAATTGGTGAAGATTTTATTGGCCAAGATAATGTAGCTATGATATTAGGTGACAATATGTTTTATGGTTCTCATCTATCAGAAATGTTAAGAAAAGCAAATGATAGAGAAGATGAATCAACAATATTTGGATATCAAGTAAAAGACCCAAGAGCATATGGTGTAGTTGAAATTGATGAAAATGGTAAAGCAATATCAATAGAAGAAAAAC
>CAKPQY010000202.1 GCA_934179885.1 uncultured Clostridia bacterium | reverse complement strand
GATTAAATGCGTAATATATGCTGATTTATTACAAAAAATGCTAACTAAAAACAGAGCATATGAAATAAACAAAGGCGAAACTCAAAAATTATATGATGAATGGATGTTAAAATGCAAAGAATTTGTTAAAAATTCTAAAAGTAAAGTATTTAAACAAAGCATTTATGACATAGTAAATGACTTTGAAAAAATAGAATTAGATACAAGTGTTAAAAAACCTAGAGTAGGAATAGTTGGAGAAGTCTTAATTAAATATCATCCATTTGGAAATAACTTTGTAGCAGACATGCTTGAAAAAGAAGGCGCAGAAGTAATATTACCAGACTTTATGGGATTTATTAAATTCATGGCAACACATAAAATCACATTTAATAGTTTATTAAACACTAATAAAACATCTGCAAAAATAAGTAAAATAGCAATTAAGTTAATAGACATATTAGAAAAAGATGTAAAAATAGCATTAGCAAGTTCTAAAAAAGGATATCTACAACCATGTGATATTTGGCACTTAGAAGATAAAGTAAAAGATGTTTTATCTATTGGAAATCAAACTGGTGAAGGCTGGTTCTTAACAGCTGAAATGATAGAATATATGGAACATGATATTCCAAATATTGTATGTGTTCAACCATTTGCATGCTTACCAAATCATGTTGTTGGTAAAGGTGTAATTAAAACAATTAGACAAAAATATCCAGAAGCAAATATCTCTCCTGTTGATTATGACCCAGGTGCTAGTGAGACAAATCAAGCTAACAGAATTAAATTATTAATGACTGTTGCTAAAGATAATTTGAAAAGACAAAAAAATGAGAAAAAAGCTTTGGATAAAGAAATTTCTGAAAGTGTTGAAAAACAAGAAAATGAAACAGTATAAATCTCAAAAAATGAATTTTTTGGAAAATTTAACATATAATAAAATATGTAGTATACTATAAATAGCTTAAGCAAAAGTGTCTTTAGTATCCTTCATGGATAAAAAAAGAACAAGGCGCCAATCCTTGTTCTTTTTGTTTTTAATCATTTTTCTTTAAAAATTTCTTTGTTTCTTTATATCCTAATTCATAAAACTCATCAATTTTACTCATATCCAAAAGAGAAACCTTTTCACTCTTAATTTTTATAGAATAATCCATTCCATCAAGCTCATACTTAGAAAGCTCTTTCCCCATTAATTCAAAAGAACGAAAACCAACATCAATAAGATTCTTACAACAGCTTTTATCCACTTCACTTTCAAAAATAACACTTATTACTTTATCCGCACCTAAAAATTCTACTTCTCTCCAAGGCACATTTTCCCTAGCACCACCATCAATTAACTTAGTACCTTTATAATCACATGGAGAAAAAACCATAGGAAAACTGCAACTTGCTTGAACAACATTTCCTATTTCTGCATCATTAATAAAAACTGTATTGTCTGAAAAAGCCCTTATCTTAGAAGATGTAAAACACATAACTTCCCCTGTGCACATATTAACACTAGGCACAACTAATGGCATATTAATATCCGATATATTATAAATATTTTTTTCATGGCAAACCTTGTCAATTAATTTTTTTATTGATTTACCAGAATTTAAACCATCAATAACTATTTTTCTTGTTGTAATTAATCCAAAAAATAATTTAAAAATATTTTTTACGTCTATATATTTTATTTTTTTGCAATATTTTTTAAATATATTATATATTTCATCTGGTTTATAACCAGCAGCATACAAAGTTGCTACTATACTTCCTGATGATGTTCCTCCTATATAGTCTATTTTTATATTTTCTTCTTCTAGCGCTTTTAATACCCCTATATGTGCTGTGCCTTTTACTCCGCCTCCTGATAATGCTATTCCTAAACTCATATTAATCACCTATTTTATTATATGAATTATTTATTTTTTAGTGTTTTAAAAGTCTAAAAAACCAAATTATTTTATTATAATTTGGTTTTTAATTATTTAAATTATTTTTTATTATTTTTTAAATAATTTTTTATTTTATTTATTATTTTATTTATTATTTTATTT
>CAKPQY010000201.1 GCA_934179885.1 uncultured Clostridia bacterium | reverse complement strand
CCAGCGTTTCCAGCTGTTTCTTTTAATTTTTTTCCACCTTTTTCACCTTTTTCTAAACACCATGTGAAAAATTTTCCTATTATTTTTTTATCTTTTCCCCATTCAAGAACTTTTCTTGCAAATAGATAAATGAATGGTACTGGAAACATGTTTCCTATAATTGATATTGGATAATATATAAAGATATTTAATCCTAAACCTTCTGCAATTGGAATTGCTCCTCTTAATTCAACTATTGGTACCATGCTTATTAAAAAAACTAATAAATATTTTACTATAAGTGGTAAACTTGCCATAATTTTGATCCTTTCTATAAAAATATTTTGTCTTGAATATTCTACTATAAATAAATATAATTGTCTAGTAAAATTTATGCAAAAATTTTTTATAGAAAAATTCATTAAAACCTTGACTTCCGTAAATGATTTGTGGTATGATATATGTTGAATTTATGTGAAAATTAAACATTCAGTAAAATTTAATTCAAAAGATATTTTTCAAATTACTAAGTTAAAAATTTAAGAAAAGAGGAATTAAATATAGCAAAATTATAATTAATTCAATTTGAAGAGCAGACAAATTAAATTAATTGTCAAAAGTAACTATATTCTAAGAAGGACTTTTCTTAAAATCAAATAAATTAATTTCTAAGTCGAATTCATTCGCAATTTGCCTCAGAAAAAACTCTGCTTTAAAAAAATTTAAGGAGTGATTTTTTTGAAAATTAGAGACATTCAATACGAAAAAGCTTCAAGAAAAGATTTCGCAAAAGTTGGAGATTTTATCGAAATGCCAAACCTAATCAAAGTACAAAAAGATTCATATGAATGGTTTGTAAAAGAAGGATTAGGAGAAGTATTAAGAGATATATCACCAATAGAAGATTATTCTGGAAATCTAGTTCTTGAATTTTTTGATTACTACATGGAAGACAAAACAAAGTATTCAATCGAAGAAGCAAAAGAAAGAGATGCAACATACTCAACAAGACTACATGTTAAAGTTCGTTTAATTAACCGTGAAACTGGAGAAATTAAAGAACAAGAAATTTATTTAGGTGATTTCCCACTAATGACAGATAGTGGTACATTTATAATAAATGGAGCAGAAAGAGTTGTAGTAAGCCAATTAGTACGTTCACCTGGATGTTACTATGCAGAAGAATTTGATACTAAAACAGGAAAAAGAACTTATACATCTACAGTTATGCCTTTAAGAGGTGCTTGGTTAGAATACGAAACAGATGGAAACGATATTTTCTATGTTCGTGTTGATAGAACAAGAAAAGTTCCAGTAACAACATTATTAAGAGCTATAGGAATTGTTACAGATGACCAGATAAGAGATTTATTTGGAGATGAAGAATTAATAAATGCAACAATAGCAAAGGATACAATTAAAACTCAAGAAGAAGCTTTAATTGAAATTTACAAAAAATTAAGACCAGGAGAGCTTCCAACAGTTGATGCTGCAAGAAACTTATTTGATGGTTTATTCTATGATAATAGAAGGTATGATTTGGCAAAAGTTGGTAGATATAAATTTGACCAAAAATTAGATTTAGCAACAAGAATTGCTGGAAGAATAGCTGCAAAAGATATAATGGATAGCGAAACAGGAGAAGTTTTTGTACAAGCCGGAGAAGTTATAACAGAAGAAGTTGCAAGAAATATCAAAAATTCAGGAATAAATGTTGTAGATGTAATAGTTGGTGAAAGAACAGTAAGAGTTATAGGAAATGGAACAGTTGATATTCACCAAGTTTTACCAACAGTTGATTTAAGTCCTTTAAATATTAAAGAAGAAGTAAATTATCAAGTATTACAAAATATAATTGAAAATACTGATGAAAAAGATTTAGTAAAAGAAATTGAACAAAGAATTGATGAATTAATACCAAAACATATTACAACAGAAGATATGATAGCTTCTGTAAGTTACTTATTAAACTTATCACATGGCGTTGGAAATGTTGATGATATAGACCATTTAGCTAACCGTAGAATTAGATGTGTTGGTGAATTATTACAAAATCAATTTAGAATTGGTTTAACAAG
>CAKPQY010000200.1 GCA_934179885.1 uncultured Clostridia bacterium | reverse complement strand
GTGAAAATGAAAAACAAGAAATAATAGAAATGATGGTAAACAATGGTAAAGATGAGAGAGTACCATTTAATAAAGAGGCCATAGAAAATTCAGTAAATATCAGAAATGAAATAGCAAAAAAAGAAGCGGAATGCTATATAACAATATATGATAAAATGAAAAGACTATTAGCAGAGCTTAATAATGATGAAATAAAATTAGACAAATATAAGAATGCATTACGAGATACTAGTGTTAAATTAGCATTCTTAAAAGCTCAAAAGATGTATATAGTAAGCTTTCTAGATAATGAAAGAATAGCAGCAATAAACGGAATAAAGGCACATAAACAATTAATGACAGAAAATTGTAACAATTTAGAATTGGACATGCAACAATTCAATAATTTGTATGAATTGATTTTAAAAGAGACTTCAAATAAAGCAACTAAAAAAGCATATAAAGAGTTATATAACAAAGAATATCTAAAAAATATAGAAGAAAAAGAAAAGAATTTTGAAGAAGAGATTAACAATATAAAAATTAAAACAGGAACAATTATAAATTCAAATTACTGGAGAATTGAAGAAATCAAAAATATATACCAAGTATTCCAAAATGAAATAAGTGAAAAATTTGAAAAAGATTTATCAGAGTTTAAATTAGAGGAAACGGCACAAGAGGAAGAGATAAAAGATGATATATTCAAAACAGAAATTCCTGAAGAAGATGCAGAATATATTGAAGAATATGAAGAAGAAGACGACGAGTATGACGATGATGATGAAGAAGACGAAGAAGATGACGAAGACTATGACGACGACGATGATGAATACGAAGAAGACGACGAAGATTATGATGACGACGATGAGAAATACGAAGAAGATGACGAGTATGACGACGATGATGAAGAAGACGAAGAAGATGACGAAGAGTATGATGACGATGACGAAGAAGACGAAGAAAGCGAAGACGATGATAACGACAGCGATGACACAAAACTAGCAAATAAAAAACAAAATAAAAAAGGAAAAGGACTATTTAAATTTTTCTAATTTAAAAGTTTCTTGTATTACAATAAATGAACGAAACAAGTGAAAGGGAAAACTAAAAATGTATTTAATAGTAGGTTTAGGAAATCCAGAAAGCGAATATGCAAATACAAGACACAATATGGGATTTGATACAATAAATAAACTGGCTCAAAAAAACAATATAGAAGTTAATAAAAATAAATTCAAAGGACTATATGGAATAGGAACAATACAAGACCAAAAAGTAATTTTACTAAAACCACAAACATACATGAATTTAAGTGGAGAATCAGTAAAAGAAGCTATTGATTTTTACCATATAAATCCAGAAAAAATAATAATAATATATGATGATATAGACACAGAAAAAGGAAATATCAGAATTAGAAAAAAAGGTGGTCCAGGGTCTCATAATGGAATGAAATCAGTTGTAGAGAATTTACAAACAACAGACTTTGGAAGAATAAGAGTAGGAATTGGACAACCAGAATATAAAAACGATATGATAAATTATGTAATAGGAAAAATTCCGGAAGAAGAACAAAAGATACTACAAGAAGGAGTAAATAAAGCGGCAGAAGCTGTAGAACAAATTTTAAAAAATGGCATAGATATCGCAATGAATAAATTTAATTAGGGGAAGGATTGACACAATGTTTGAAATATTAATAAACAAAGATGATAAGCAAAAAGAAATAGCTTTATTAGAAAACGGAAAACTAATAGAATATTATACAGATGAAGAAAATTCTAATAGAAAAGAAGGAAACATTTATATTGGTGTAATATGCGATGTAATAAAAGGAATGCAAGCAGCATTTGTAGATATTGGAACAGAAAAAAATAGTTTTATACATTTAAAAGACATATTACCTAAAATAGATGAAAAACAAGAAAAAACAGAACAAAAAATAGATATAAAAGATATAGCAAAATCTGGGCAAAAAATATTAGTACAAGTAAAAAAAGATAGCAACATCCAAAAAGGAGCAAGAGTATCAACACATATAAATTTATCAAGCAAATATATAGCATTAATGCCACATACAAACATAATAACA
>CAKPQY010000199.1 GCA_934179885.1 uncultured Clostridia bacterium | reverse complement strand
CATTTAAACTATTTAAAACTAAATTTTATAGATTTCTAATTAGATAAAAATTTAATTTTGTTTATCTTTATAAACTTTTACAATATCTTTAAAACTCATTTTTGTACCATAATTTAGTATCGCATTTGAATATATTTTTATGGCAACACGAGCAATAACTATTATTGTAACAATTAATATTGCAACAGATATTGCTACATCTGTTCCAGTTGATAATCCCATCATAATTCTAAATGGCATGCAGAATGGCGATGATATTGGAAATAATGATGCAAACAAATTTAATTCACTTGTAGGGTTCATCATTGTAAAATATGATAAGTAAAATCCTATTACAGCAAGTATTGCTACTGGTTGATTTGCTGATTGTATATCTTCTGGTTTGCTTACTGTTGAGCCTGTTAAAGCATATAATAGTGCGTAAGCTAAGTAACCTAATACAAAATAAACTGCAGTTATTATTCCTAAATATGGTGTAATGTTAGACATATCTAATGCTGTTTCTAATAATTCTGGTTCTAAAAATGCTTTTGCACTTATTAAAGCTGTTGCAACAATTAAAATCATTTGTAATAATCCAACAATTCCTATTCCAATTGTTTTTCCTAATACTATTGTTCTAGGACTTGTAGATGTTACTAATGTTTCCATTATTTTAGATGTTTTTTCTGTTGTTATTGAGCTTGATACTTGATATGCACAGAAATATATTGCGTAAAATAATACCATAGACATCAACATCATTACCAATACATTTCCACTTACTTCTTTTTCTGCTGTTTGTTCTAAACTAAATTCGAAATTTGGTGTTATTGATTGTAATTGTTCTTGGGTTAATCCTAATTTAGATATTTGCAAATTAGAATATATAGATGTTAAGGCATTTATACATCCTTCTGGAACTCCGGCCATCATAGTTGTATCTTCTACGATATATGATACTTTTATTGTTTCATTTTCTGGGGTTATTATTATTGCTTCTTCTACATCTCCGTTTTCTATTTTTTGCTTTATATCATCAAATTTTAAGTTTTCATTTGTTATTTCAAAGTCATAACCTAAATCCATTTGATTTAAACTTTCTAATGTTCCTTCAAATATATTTTCATTATCCACTATTAAAAGTTTATCTCCGCCTGATTCTTCTTCACTTAATGCTTTTATTATATTTGGGACATTAAAGCCAATTACGATTAATGCTAATATAATTAATGTTGATATTATAAATGATTTTCTTTTAACCATATCTTTTATTGTAAATTTCATTACAGTTATTATATCTTTCATTATTATTCACCAACCTTTTCTATGAAAATATCATTTAAAGTAGGCTTTTTAATTTCAAATTTATCTACTTTAATTCCTTCAGAAACCAATTTATTTAAAAGTTTGTGAGCCTTTTCTTCATCTGCTATTTTTAAAATATAATTATTGTTTGTTTCGTTTTCAATTTCCAATTCAAACTCTTTAATATAAGCTGATATATCTTGATTCACATTAATTTCAGCTCTATTTGCAGGATATGCTTCTTTTATTTGTTTTAGATTCCCTTGTAAAACTGTTTTTCCTTTATTTAATATTAGTATATCGCTGCAAAATTCTTCTATTGTAGCCATTTGATGTGCTGACATTATTACATATTTTCCATTTTTCACTAAGTCTATAATTATGTTTTTTAGAATTTCTGTATTTACTGGATCTAATCCACTAAATGGCTCATCTAAAACGACTAATTCAGGGTTATGTATTATTGCTGTCATAAATTGTATTTTTTGTTGATTTCCTTTTGATAGTTTTTCAGCTGGCATTTGCAAATATTCTTCTACTTTTAGTTCTTTTGCCCATTTATTAATAGCTGTTATAGCATCATCTTTTTTCATACCTTTTAATTCTGCAAAATACATTAATTGATCCATTATTTTTGTTTTAGGATATACTCCTCTTTCTTCTGGTAAATATCCAAAATTAACATTTTCCCTATCTACCTCTTTACCTTTCCAAGTAATTTCTCCACTATCTTTTTTAATAATTCCAAGTAACATTCTTATTGTTGTTGTTTTCCCTGCTCCATTTGTTC
>CAKPQY010000198.1 GCA_934179885.1 uncultured Clostridia bacterium | reverse complement strand
AAAACAATTAAGAATTTCTTTATTGATAATTATGATGAAGAAATCAAAGATGGGGATTTAATTTGTACTGATTTAATATATTATTCAAAAGATTTGGTGTTAAAATAGATATATGGACACATTTAATGAGAGGGTGTATAATAAAATTATGTACACCAATCTGAAAGGAGTGTGTCAGAAATGGCAAAGAAAAAAGTATATGAAGAAGATTTCAAGAAAATAATTGTAGAATTGTATGAAAATAAAAAGCAATTGCCATATTCACGCCAAAATAGAAGATAAAGTAAAATTTATCAAAAATAATAAAAAAGTACATGATGTAAGAAAAATGTGTAAAGCATTGGAAATAGCGTGTTCGGAGTATTATTACCAAATAAACAAAAAGAAAAATAGCTATGAAGAAGCAAAAGAAAAATTAGATAAAGAAATAAAAGAAGAGTATGAAAAATCAAAAGGAAGATATGGTTCTCCAAAAATACAGAAGATATTAGAAAAAAGAGAAATTAAGGCGAGAAAAAATGGTATCAGATACTCTTATGACAATGCAAGTATGGAAAGCTTCAATATCGGCTATAGAGTACCATATGAACTAGAAAATCAAAAGGCATGTTAGGATAATGAGATACTAACAAAAAAGTAAAAAAAATCTCAAAAAAAGTGTCCAAAAACTTGACATAGATCCATATAGTAACATTGATTTTAATGGTTATAAATTGTATGTAAATGGAGTTTCTATAAAGTAATAATGAAAAATGACACATGTCAGATTGACAAGATGTGTCATTTTTTTATTTTGCTATAGCAATTAATACATAGTTATGATAAAATATAATTATAGAATTAAGAAATTTAGGTGATTAGAATGAAAAAAGGGGTAATTTTTTTAATAACAATAATTGGAATATTAATAAGTATTTTAATGTTTTATACTCCAATACAAGCTATGGGGAAAACATTAGAAAGCAGTATGAGTATAGAAAAAAATGATATAAAACAAGGAGAAGAAACATCTATTACATTAAAGATAAATAGTGAGGAACAAATAAATGCTTTTCAAGCAAAATTAAGTTATGATGAAGATATATGGGAAGAAATAGATGAAAATAATTTCGTAGTAGATGATGGTTGGGAAGGTTTAAAATACAATAAAGATAATAAAGAATTTATTGTAGTTAATAAAAAAGAAAAAACTAACAAAGAGATATTGAAAGTGAATTTTAAAGCAAAAAATAGTGCAAAAGAGGGAAACACTGAAATAAAGATAGAAGGTATAAAAGCTTCAGATGGAAAAGTAGAATTTGAAAATGAAAATTTATCAAATGAAATTTTAATAAAAATAAATGAAAGTTTAATAGAAAAACCAACAGATCCAACTGAACCATCAAAACCTTCAGAACCAACTACGCCTGAAATACCATCAAGACCAGAAAATACAATTGAAAACATAACAGGAGATGTTACAAATAGTACCGAGGAAAACATAACTTCAGGAAATACGATAGGTAATACAATAGAAAACAATCAACAAAATAACATAATAAATTCAAACAAAAACAATTCAACAAATGAAATTAAAGATACAAATAAAACAGAAGAAAATTTACCAGAAATATTTCCTAAAACAGGGGCAAGTAGAACTATATTAATAGTTATAGTTATATTATCAATTTTAGCAATAATATTATATTATAAAAATAAAAAATACAGTAAAATAATGATGATGCTTATAATTTGTGGAACATTAATAAGCCAAGGTACAGTATTTGCAGCATCAGAAATATTCTTAGGTGATATAAATCAAAGTTCTGTCATAGATGATGAAGACATAGAAATAATGGAAGAATATCTAATAAAATCAAAAGATGTAACATCATTAGAACAAGCAGATATGAATATTGATGGCAAATTAAGCATAATAGATTTATCATTATTGATACAACAACAAAAAGAATGTCCTTATGATAAAAACAATGTAACAAATATAACATCATGGTCAGCAGTACCAATGGTTTCAAAAGAATTATTACAAAAACAATGAGTAACAACAGGAGGAGAAGGTTGCCAGTGGCCAATAGGAATGGCTATAAGC
>CAKPQY010000197.1 GCA_934179885.1 uncultured Clostridia bacterium | reverse complement strand
CTACAGTTATTATAATAACTAAAATAAGTCCGTTATTTTTTATTTTCATCATATATTAACCTCCCTCACATTTTCAATTGCTCTTTGTGCTAATTTTTCATATTTTATTTTTTTATCTCTTATCTTTTCTTCAAGGGGTGGTAATATTCCAAAATTTGCATTCATTGGTTGAAATCTTTTGTTTTCAGTTGAAATGTATTTTGCCAAAGCACCACATACTATTTTATCATTTAAAATAAACTTATCTTTATTCAAATATTTATTTGCTGCATTTATTCCTGCTACTAATCCAGAAGAAATTGATTCAACATACCCCTCAACTCCTGTTATTTGTCCAGCAAAAAATATATTATTATATTTTATGAAATTGTATGTATTATCTAATAACTCTGTTGAATTAATATAAGTATTTATATGCATTACACCATATTTTACAAACTCTGCATTTTCTAGTCCAGGTATCATACTAAACACTCTTTTTTGTTCTCCAAATTTTAAATTTGTTTGAAATCCAACCATATTATAAATTGTACCTTCTGCATTATCTTGTCTTAATTGTACAATAGCATATGGCCTTCTACCTGTTCTTAAATCATCAAAGCCAACTGGTTTTAAAGGTCCAAATCTTAAGGTATCTATTCCCCTTTTTGCCATAACTTCAACAGGCATACATCCCTCAAAAATCTCTCTTTTTTCAAAATCATGTAGTGTAACAACTTCCGCTTCTACCAGAGCCTGCCAAAATTTTTCATACTCTTCTTGATTCATTGGAAGATTAATATAGCTTTCTTCTTGGTCCTTTTGTCTTTCTTTCCATTCCTCAATATTCTCATCTTTTTTCTTTTCTTGGTCATATCTATTACCATAAAAAGCAATATCAAAATTTATACTGTCTTTATTAATTATTGGAGCTGCTGCATCATAAAAATATAATTTGTCTTCTCCTGTAATTTTTGCAATTTCTTTAGCCAATTTTTCAGAAGTTAAAGGCCCTGTTGCTATAATAACAATGCCGTTTTCAGTGTCAATTTCTTCACTAGAATCCACACTTTCTACTTCTTTGTGGATAATTTCAATTAATGGATTTTTTTCTATTTCTTCAGTAACTCTTTTTGAAAATTTTTCTCTATCAACAGCCAAGGCTTGCCCTGCAGGAACTTGAGTCTCATCTGCTATTTTAATTAGCAATGAATCTAATCTTCTTAATTCTTCTTTTAGTAAGCCACAAGCATTTGTTAATAAATTTGATTTAAAAGAATTACTGCATACTATTTCAGCCAAATTTTCATTTGAATGTGCCTCCGAAAATTTATCCGGTTTCATTTCATATAATTTTACTTTTATTCCAGCTTTTGCAATTTGGTAAGCCGCTTCACATCCTGCTAAGCCTCCACCTATAACTGTGATATAATCTTTCATCTCTTATATTTCCTATTACCTTTCTTCATCATATTCTTTATCTAACATTTGTTCTTCCTGCTCATATTCATTCCAAGATTGTGATTCTACTTCTTTCATATATTCTTGTTTTTTGATTTTAAATCTGATTTCAGCTAGTTCTTTCTTTTTGCTTACGCAGTCTTTTTCATCATACTCACAAGCATCTGTTCTTAATTCTCCATATACTTTTATAATTTCTTCTAAGACTTTTATTCTATCTTCATCTTTATATGCTTCATCTAATAAATTCAATAACTTTTCTAATTTTATATTTAATTCTCTTTCTCTTTGTTCATCTTTACTTCTTTCAAATTTTTCCATCCAATTCTCCATATTTTTCGTCATAACCTCCTTCTCAAAAGGGACTTTTTGTGTTGAGCCTTATTATCCCTCTTTTTAACTAAATAAATTCATAATATCCTCTTTAGAAAGCTTATTAATAAATGTAGTTTGAGTATTAAGCATATTATCAGTAAGTTCAGCCTTCCTTTGTTGCATTTCATAAATTTTTTCTTCAATTGAATCTTTAGTAATCAATTTATAAACCTGAACATTATTCTTTTGTCCAATTCTATAAGCCCTATCTGTAGCCTGATTTTCTGCCGAAATATTCCACCATGGGTCATAATGTATTACCATATCAGCTCCAATTAAATTAAGTCCTGTAC
>CAKPQY010000196.1 GCA_934179885.1 uncultured Clostridia bacterium | reverse complement strand
GTATCTTTATCAAAATTCATTTAAAATTCCTCCTTATGATTTTTTGTTACATTTATGGTCTAAAATAAGTTACAAAATGTAACAACTTTTAAAAATTTTATCACATTTTTAAAAAAAAGTATAGACAAATCAAAAAAAATGTTGTATATTTTTAAACAAGCAAGGCGGTGATATTATTTCTAAACTTATCAATTTATTTTTTATCATATTTATTATTAATCTTTTTATCACTTTATATTCATTATATACTTTTTTCGAGGTAAAAATTTTACATACCCTACAAGGTTCAAAATTAAAAATTAAAAAGGAGGTCTTATAATTTTAAAACATAAAATATTTTTTTGCTCTATTTTTGTATTTATTTCTTGTTTAATTGGTTATATAACTTTTTATCCTATTTACTTATCAAATGAAATTATTATAACTTATGGTATACACCCTTTTGATATATGTACAGAAAACCCATTGCTATGGAAATATATTAAAATTACTTTTATATTTACATATATTTTTTCTAATATTATTTTTTCGATTTTTTTATTTAATAGATTTTTTATTAATATTTTTTCAAAAAAATTAAATAATACTCAAAAAAATAATTCTAAAAATTATAATATTTAAAAATTAAATTTATTAATAGGAAAAGATTTAAATACAAATAATAATTTATTTATTCCTGAAAGTGGATTATATCAAAATTTTTTAATTACTGGTACCATAGGATCTGGAAAAACCTCGTCAGCTATGTATCCGTTTACAAAACAATTAATGAAATATAATAGTGAAAATACAGATGAAAAAATAGGAATGCTTATTTTAGATGTAAAAGGAAATTATTATAATCAAATTTTAGAATACGCAAAATTATACAATTTAGAAAAAGATTTAATTATTATTGGATTAAATTCAAACTATTTTTATAATCCTTTACATAAACCTAATTTAAAACCAATTGTTCTAGCTAATAGATTAAAAACAATTTTAACATTATTTTCTGAAAATAATTCAGAATCATATTGGCTTGACAAAGCTGAACAAATTTTAGCTGAAGCTATTAAATTGTGCAGATTATACAATAATAATTATGTTACTTTTTCTGAATTGCATAAATTAATTACAATTCCCAATTATTATAAGGAAAAAATTGAAACTTTAAGAGAACTTTTTATATCTTCTAAATTAAATTCAAAGCAAATTTATGAATTAAATGAGTGTTTAAATTTTTTTCAAAAAGAATTTGAAAATTTGGATTCTAGAACAAAAGGAATTTTGATTTCTGAAATTACTAGAATTACAAATACATTTATTTCTGATTATGATGTTTTTTCTACTTTTTCTCCACCAAAAGAAAAACTTAATTTCTTAGGATTTGAAGATGTTTTGAGATCTGGAAAAATAGTAGTTTTAAACATGAATATTTCTGAATATACTATGCTTTCTAAAATAATTGCAACATATTTAAAATTGGATTTTCAAACTGAAATACTAAATTCTTTATCAAAAGGATTTGTTAAAAAATCAGCATTTATTTGTGATGAATATGATAAATATTGCACAAAAACAGATAGCGAATTTTTCTCTTTAAGTAGAGAAGCAAAATGTATAAATATTGTCAGCACTCAAAGTTATTCTTCTTTAAAAAACACCTTAAAAGATGAGGCTACTGTAAAAGTTATAACCCAGAATCTTATTAATAAAATTTGGTTTAGAACTGATGATATTTTTACAATTGAAGAAGCTCAAAAACAACTGGGAAAAGAAGAAAAAGAAAAAATTTCAAAAAGTATTTCTGAAAATGCAAAAGAAACAAATTTCAGTTATATTACTAATACTTTAAATTCAAGAGATTCAAATATTTCTGAATCTTATAATTCCTATTATCAAACAGATTATATTTATGATACTAATTTTTTTACTAGACAACTTGAAACTTTCACCGCACTTACTTTTTTATCAGACGGTAATAGAATTTATGAACCAAAAAAAATTCAAATGTTACCTTATTTTAAAAAATAATTTTTTTATTTAATTTATTTTTTATTTAATTTTATTTTATTTATTTTTTATTTATTTTTTATTTATTTTTTATTTATTTTTTATTTATTTTTTATTTATTTTTTATTTATT
>CAKPQY010000195.1 GCA_934179885.1 uncultured Clostridia bacterium | reverse complement strand
CAGTAAAAGTAGGAGATACAGTAAATATAGGAACAACCTTGATAAATGGATGGATGGAAGGAAAATACACAGGAATAAGATATGTGCATGCTAAAGGAGAAATAGAAGCAAAAGTATGGCATACAAAGAGTAAAAAAATTTCATATGATACTACGGAAAGGAGAGAAACAGGCAATATTGAAAATAAATATAAGATAAAAATAAATAATTTTGAAATAAATTTGTCAAAAAGGCTTTCAAATTTTAAAATTTATGATACAATAGACACAGAAAAAAAATTTAAAATATTTTCAGATTTTTATTTACCAATTTCCCTAGTAAAAATCACAAATAAAGAAATACAAGAAGAACAAAAAATATATACAATTGAAGAAGCAAAAAACGTAGGGATACAAGACTTACAAGAAGAATTAGACAACGAAATTGAAGATAAAGAAAAAATAGTAAATAAAATTATTAATACATATGAAAAAGAAGATGGAATTGAAGTTTATGTAACATACGAAGTACTGGAAAATATAGGGACTAATGAGAAAATAGTTTTTTAATATAAGGAGAGATAAGTATGGAAGAAAAAAGCCTAAGAATAACTGGAACAAACACAACATTTTTTAACAAAATAACAAAAACATTAACCAAAATGTTAATACCAACAAAAATAGGAATTAATGGAATGTTAATTACTATGAAAAGAAACAGCTTAATAAAGGCATATGAAAATTATATAAAAGATACAGAAGACTATAATAAAGAAGAATTAGAAAAAAAATATGATGAAGCATATACTGTCTATTTAGAAGCATTAGACAAATATGTAATGGACTCAATTTATAAAAAAGTAAAAAATAACACAGCAACAGAATTTGAAAAAGACGCATTATCTAGATATTATGAAGTAACAAGTCTAAAAGAAAAAGAATATATGGATTACAAATACAGAAAACAAAAATATTTGTTAGAACTAGATAAAGAAAGTGTAGACACTTCAGCAAAAGAAAAACTACAAGAAAAATATAACAAATTTTACATAGATAAAATGGACTCTCTTTATAAATCAATATTAAAAAATTATTCAATTAAACTTGCAGATACAACAAATATATATGATTCATCAAAAGAATGGATATACACAAAAATTTTCTATACATTAGAAGAATATATTCAAAATATATTAACATTAAAGATGAATATAGGACAGAAGGATGAATTTAAAGACATAGTAGATGACTATGAAAGATTTGAAAGCTATACAGTAGGAAAACTAGACACAAGAGATAATATAGAAAAAAATATGATATTACTAGGAATAAGCAGAAAATTATTTACACATAGCATACCGTTAATAGTAGCAGAACAATGTTATGAAAAATTATTAAAAGACGCAAGAATCTTAGTACAAGATACAAAGATGGCAGCAAAAAGAGAAAAAGCATATTCAATGTTAATCAATTTAATAGAAGATTATAATGTTAGATTATTATCAACAAAAGTATATTGGGAAAACATGAAAGAAAGAGACAATTATAAGAAATTTTGGGACAAGTATAAACAAATATCAAAATTAAAAGATACAGATTTTGTTGAATATATAAAACAAAAAGAAGTATTATTCATAAAAAATGATATGAAAAAAATAGAAAATTCTAAAGTAGATTACTCAAAAATAATTACATATTATAAAAGAAAATTAGTTGATTATGGAGCTATTAGAGAATTAAAAAACGGATATAAATCAGTAGGAAAATATACTGGAACAATAAATAAAGAAAATAGGGTGGTAGCATAATGTATGAAATTACATATATAAATTTAGAAGAAAATAAAACATACGAAAAAACAGTAGAAAAGGTATTACATAAATGTTTTGAAGAAGAAGGATTACTAGATTCAAAATTAATAATAACAATAACCTTCACAACACCAGAAGAAATAAGAAAAATTAACAGAAAATATAGAAAGATAGACAAAGCAACAGATGTATTATCATTTCCAATGTTTGAAAAAGATGAATTAGACGAAAAAATAAAAAATAAAGATTTATTATATGAAGACGTTTTAGGAGATATAATAATTTCCATTGAAAAAGTAAAAGAACAAGCAAAAGAATATGGACATAGTTTTGAAAGAGAACTAAGTTATATGCTAGTACATGGTTTTTACC
>CAKPQY010000194.1 GCA_934179885.1 uncultured Clostridia bacterium | reverse complement strand
TTATAGATAAGGTTTTTACCTATGATGTTGAATTTTCTGATAAAATATCTAAAGGAACAATTTTAAATACAGTAAACACAGATACCGCAAATTTATCAGAAATGATTGATAATGTTTGTGAAATTATGGTAGTTTTTGTAAAAGTTATAATAATGATTATTATTTTTTTAAAAACAAATTTATTTATTGGAATATTAGTATTATTATTAGAAGTTTTATATCTAAAATCATTTGATTATTGTAATATAAAAAGTACAAAGTATTTAAGAGGACAACAAAAATATAGAGATAAATTAACTGATAATCTATCTCAAATATTAAATGGTCTTGGAGAAATAAAAGTTTTTAATATTTATGAAGTAATTAAAAATAATTTTTATATAATTGCAAATAAATGGTCAGAACAATATATGCTAAAAAGAAAGTATGTAAACATTAGATCTAGTTTATTACCTTTTATAATACATTTTGGAAAAATAATTTTATATTTAATATTGGTTTATTTTGTGTTAAATGGAAAGTATGAGGTTAATGTGTTAGTATTATTGATTACTTATTTTGAAAATATTATGACTAACACAAAAGAATTAATGGGATATTCAAGACAAATTAGAGAATGGTCAATATCATTAATTAGAATTAACAATATTTTAAATTATTCAAGTAAACAACAAATTACATTTGGTTTGAATGAGAATGATTATATAAATGGTGTGATAGAATTTAAAAATGTTAATTTTTCCTATAAGTCAAAAAATAAGGGAAATATAGAAAACATAAATTTTGTTGCAGAACCTAATAAAATTACTGCTTTAGTAGGTCATAGCGGTAGTGGAAAAACAACAATAACAAATTTAATATTAAGAAAGTATAAAATTGATAGTGGAGAAATTTTAATTGACAATGTAAACATATATGATTATTCAAGTAATGTATACTCAACAAATGTAGTTGGTGTTAATCAATCTCCATTCATATTTAATATGAGTATACGAAAAAATTTAAGTTTAATTGATTCAAATATTAATAATCAAATTGAAGCTTGTAAGCGAGTTGGAATACATGACTATATTATGAGTCTTCCAAAGGGATATAATACAGTATTAACAGAAAATGCTACTAATTTTTCGGGAGGGCAAAAGCAATTATTAGCTATTGCTAGAACATTACTTTCTAAAGCAGAAATTTTAATATTTGATGAGGTAACAAGTTCATTAGATACATTATTAGTTGAAAAAATAAAGGAAATTTTTGAAAATTTAAAATTAGATCATACAATTATTATAATAACTCATAAAAAAGATGTGATGAAAATTGCTGACAAAATTATTGTATTAAATAAAGGGAAGATTGTAGGCCAAGGTTCTCATGAAGAACTTATGAAAGATAATGAGTGTTATATAGATTTACAAACTAATAATTATTCTAGTTCACATAAGAAAATTGAAGAAAGTATTATTTCAAATGAAAATGTTATGGAACAAAAATAATAAAATATGATATAATATAGTTAGTTAATAGTTATTACTAACTATTTTCTTTTGCCTAAGGAGTTGTTCTACTTCTTCCCTTAGGGCACCATTGGCGAATCTGTTCGAACTATTCGAACTTTTATATATAATTCAGTCTGAAATATGACTGATTTTTGTAAAAATAAATTAATATAAAATGATACCAGTTATTTGCTTTAATGCTTCATATAATAAAGGATGTAAAGGAAAAAATATTTTTAGAGCATACACTTGGTATGATATTTATTATCAAATAATTAATTTAGTAAAATAAAAATATTATAATTGAAAAATTATAAAAATATTGTATAATATGGAAACGAAAGAAGGATGGTTTATTATGTCAATGTTATATAGTGAAGATGCATATGGTTTAGGACTTTTATATGCCTATATATATGCTGGTAAAAAAATGGTTTTAAAAGAGGACTTAGACAAATTTCATGAAATAATTGAGTTCAATTTAAGAAATATGAATTATAATGAAATAACACCAATATGGTATGATGAAGAACCTAGTATATACTTTGCAAGTGAAGGTAAAAATAATGAAATATATTATGTTTTGTATCCTGACTTTGATTTGAAGAAAGCAAAATCTAAATATATCGGATGTTTACCAACAGAAATACTTGTAGCTTCTCAAATGGAAAATGCTTTAAA
>CAKPQY010000193.1 GCA_934179885.1 uncultured Clostridia bacterium | reverse complement strand
GTATATCATCATTACCAATGAAATATGGCTTTATATATGTACTAGCAGACATCTCATCAATATTAGAATATCCTTGTGTTAATGCTTTACCAGATGAAACAATGTGTGAATTTATTAGTCTATAAGTAAGTTCTCCGAACATTCCATATTTGTTTACAAAATCTAAAAGAATATCTTGATATTTCTTTTCTGTTGACATTAAATCACAATTAGCATCATTTATATCAGCATAATTCATTGCTTCCATACCAATTAAAAGAAAATCAACAAGAAGTTCTTTTTCTTTATCAAATATATCATAAATTTCGTAATCTGCTTTTTTATCTGGTCTAATATAATATTCATTATCTATTTTTACAATTTCATATTTTTTATATTTAGCCCAAAGTCCTTTATAATTAGGGTTATTTTCCTTAATCATTATATATCCTCCTAGTAAATACTTATAATTTTTTTAATAATTTCATAAAAGTTATTGACTTTCTAAAAATATTATGTTATTATTTTAGTACACTTAATTATTAACAGCATTTATTATACATTATCATATACTATTTACATTGTACAACATAAAGTGAATAAAATCAATAATTTTTATAAATTTTATTTTGTACCACCTATATTAGTATTATTGTATCTAAAATTTAACAAGTATAAAAATCAACCAAAGGAAGGAGGAAAAACAGATGAAAGAAGATATTTTAAAAATGTATTTTGAATAACATATGAAACAAAAAGATATTGCAGAGATTCTTAATGTAACTGCTCAATACATTTCAAAAGTTGTAGCAAAAGATGATAGATATGTAGATGAAAAGAGTTTAAGCCATAAAGAATCTAGCAAAAGAAAAGTTGAGTATAACAAAGAATATTATTCAACATATGAAAGAAAGTACGATAAATCTTCTATAGAGGATTATGATAAATTAAGAGCTTTATTAGATAGTGATGCAAGACAAATGTCTGTACATTCTTATGGTATTTCTAAAGATTCATATGTAAAATCAAATTTAGGTGCATACACACAAGATAAAAATGGTAATTTAGTATTAGATGATAATATCAATACTTCATATGCATTACCTAAAAAGTACAAAAGAAATGTAAAGAAATTATACAAAGAACAAGTAAGATAATAGACCACTTTAGTTGTGAGGTCTTTTTTTATTGCTTAAATTTAAAAGTGGAAAGGAGAAATGTATATGCAAGAATTAGCTGGAATTAAAGTTTATTCTTTAAAAGATGTTTGTAAATTATTAAAAATTGGTCCTAAAAAAGGATTAGAATTATTTAATAATAATGAATTTCCTGCTCAAAGAGTTGGAAGAAGTTGGTGGATTGAAGCAGATGCTTTTAAAGAATTTATAATGAAAAGACATGATTATTCAAAATCAGTAACATTAAAATAAAAAAAATGAGAACTTAGAAATGGAACTTCTAAATTCTCTAATAGAGATTACACCGAAATGCTGGGATATCTTTTCACTTTCTCTTTTATGATTATAACACAAAAGAGAAAAAAGCAACAAGATATCCCTTTAAATTTTTAAAGGAGGTTATGAAATTGAAAACTTTAATTGAAGGTAAAGATTATTCAGTACACGAATACATTACTAAAAACAAAAGGTCAGAAACAAATAAATTGATCTGTCCTATTTGTAGTAGCTGTAATCATAAAGAGTTCTGTAGTAATAGGAAAAAGCTATTCAAAATGAAAGAATGTGAGGATTGTAGTCAATGTGTAGATAAAGAACATTGTGATAAATTTTATATTTATAAGAAATATAAAGTTGAACTATTAACTAATGGCAGAAATTCTACAACTAAAAATTTTAATAGATTACAATTCAATGGAAATACCAAAGATGAAGCATTAAATAAAATGCTTGAATATATTAAAGATGTTTCTATTCATGGCAAACCACAGAAAGCAAAACAAACAGATGCTACTATTGTTTCAATATGCGAAGAATATGAAAATAAGAGAGTCAAAAATAAGGAAATTAAACCAAACTCATATAGCAGAAATATGCAAACTATAAAATCAATAGGTAATAATAAATTTGCTAATATTCCAATTCAAAATGTTACAGTAAATCAAATAAAACAATATTTAGAAAGTGAACGAGTAAAGTCAAATTCTTCAATAGATAAATATTATAGAAAAATCAAGAAT
>CAKPQY010000192.1 GCA_934179885.1 uncultured Clostridia bacterium | reverse complement strand
AGCATATACTTTTTCAAATTTTTCTAATGCCTGTTCATATAATCTATAACAATTATATAAGTTGTCTGATGTGTCACATAGTTTTCCTTGATATTGTTTTATTTCTTCTAATATATTTTTTATTGCTTCTTTTTCTTTGTTAAATTCTTCTTCGTTTTTAAATATGTCTTGTAAGTTCCAATTGTATTTTTGCTCTTTTATCTCTTGCATTTTTATACCTCCTAAAAATTTACTAACTGAATTATTTTCTAACTTATTTTATAAAAATTCTTGGGACTCTTTTGCTTATCAAGCATAGAACTTCATAAGGGATTGTATCTAAATGTTTTGCTATTTGTTCTATATGTTCTACATCTTTTATTATTGTAACTTTATCTCCCACTTTAACAGAATTATCAACCTTAACAAATAGCATATCCATACAAATATTTCCCACTATTGGATAAGATTTATTATTTATATAAACATCTCTTCCTGTGTTTTTTCTTATAATACCATCTGCATATCCTATTGGAATTACAGCAATTTTTTCAGGATGATTCACTTTATAAGCACCGTTATATCCTACGCTTCCTTTTTCGACATTATTTATTTGTATTACTTCACTATATAAACTAAATGTAGAATTTAGTTCTAATTCCTTCTTTTCACAAAATCCATACATAGCAATTCCTAATCTACATCCATTTACATATGGTTGCTTTGAATAAGTGACAAGTGCTTCGCTTGCACACAAATGAATAATTGGAATCGTACTTAAATCAATATCTGCCGTTATCTCTTCAAATTTTGCAAATTGTTCCATTGTTTCTGCATTACATGATGAATTATATATATGTGTATAAATTCCTTCTAATACTATATTATTTTCTTTAATTTTTTTATATATTTTATTAAATTCTTCTTTGTTGTCAGTACCAAGCCTATTCATACCTGTGTTTATTTTTATATGAACTTTAAGATTCTTACATTCATTCATGCATAATTTTTCAAGATATTCAAAATTACTAATGGTGACGGTTATGTTATTAATTATACACTCTTCTATGAATTCTATTGGAATAATACCTAGGCATAAAATTGGGATATCTTTTATTTTGTTTCTTATTTCTAATGCTTCGTCTAATGTTGCTACAGCTAAATAATTACAACCTCCATTTAGTATTGCTTTTACGGTTTCAATACTATTATGTCCATAACAGTCTGCTTTAACAACACCAAAATAATACTGATAATCAGGATTATTATAAATCAGTTTCTTTACGTTATTTTCTATATTTTTTAAATTTATTTCTGCATATGTATTTCTAAACATCTTTTTTCTCCTAACGAATAAATTATTAATTATTGTTTGCATTATATCATAAAGGGCAGATAATTTTCAACTAATTATCTGCCCTATTTATTATAATGTATTTTACCTTCTTCTAAAAAATATTGTTCATTATTTTTTTTGTAAAAGTAATTTCAAAATCGTCCATTCCCTGTAATATCACACCATTTTTGTAGCTATATCCTGATAATCCTCCATCACTAGCTTTTAAAGTAATTTTATCATTTTCTAATTCAGACCAAATAAAAAATCCTAAAATTCTAATTTAAAATATAGCAACTTTCTCAATATTCTCAGGCAATTTTAAATTAGAAATTTCTTTTTCAAATCCTTTTAACCCTGTATTAAAGTATAACCAAAAAGCAATACATACGATTGCAATTATAATTATAAGTATTATTATTTTCTTTTTACTTTTCATACTTACACCACCCCTGCAACTTACTATTCCTACTATAAATTTATTTTTTATCATCTTTATCTTTTTTTATTTCTATATATAATTGCTAGTGCAACACAAATAACAATTACTATAATTGTTCCTACTGTCCAACCACCAAAGCTCATAATTAAAAGCCCATAGTATCAAACTAATACTTGTAATTTGAATTACTTTCTATTCAATAATTTGTTTATCAAACTTCCAACAAACAATCCAACACTTGCAACAACTAAATACCATATAGAATGAATTAAAGCTGACTCATTATAATAAATGAAAACTGATGGTATAAATAATATTGCAGTAAATATTGAATAGAAATATTTGATTTTATTATTAGATAAAATTCCAATAAGTAATGATAATATAAATGTTCCAACAATTATTAAAAACACCATTCCCA
>CAKPQY010000191.1 GCA_934179885.1 uncultured Clostridia bacterium | reverse complement strand
CATATACTCAAGCTAGAGTAGAAACAATTAGTTTGCAGACAACATATGATTCAAAATTAAGTGATGCGACACATGATGCTTTAAAGGCATATCAATTAAATAGTTTTATAAGCGATACGGGTTCTTTTGCAAATTCAAAAATAAGAGACATAGAAGCATCAGTAAATACATTTTTTAATTCATTATCAACTAATTTTAGTTCTCTTCGGATATACAAAAACGACATTGCAAAATTATATACCAGCACTAGTTTATACAATGTATGATGGATATTATATTTATTCACCATATAAAAATACTTGGTCTGATCAAAATATTCCAGATCAAGAATCAGGTTCATATGCTGATGGAGAAAATTTATATGGCTTAAAACCATATGTATATTATAGTTGTAGATATAAAACAAATAATTTTGACGTTACAATTACTTATTCTTTAGATAATTATATTGAAATACAAGGATATGTTAAAGATATTAATGATGGAACAAAAAAAACGGTAAGTCAATATGGGTATGTATTGAATATGGCTTCAAATAAAAATGATAAAGGCGTATATGTAGATGGTAATAATGTTTATTATAATGGTATTATGATAGAAGAAGAAAATCCATTATGGGAAAATATATATGTTAATGGTGAATTAAAAAATTTGCCATATGTTAAAGTACGAGGAGTAAAATATTATAAAGAAAACGATGAAGTATTTTCTGTTTTAAATGGAAAAAAACAATTGCAACCAAATTCAACATTTGAACAAGGAAAGAGTAATGCTAAAAATTATTATAAGGAAGCAGTAGAATTATATAAGTTTATGGATAAATATGACTTACTTGATTTAACAACAGATGACATAGAAGATTCTGGTATTGGAAAAAGTGAATACTATTCTGTTGGAAAAATTTTTGATTATGGTAATGATATTGAAGCAGAGACTTCTAACTTTAATACACATAGAATAGATGTAATAAAAAATGCAATAACAAAAAATTTATCTGTAGCAATATCAAATTTTAATAATTATTCAGGTGTATCTACAGATTTTCAAATGCCAAAATTAAAAGATTCTGATTGGGATAAAATTATGGATAACATATCTATTATAAGTTTTTTCCAAGGTGCAAATATTGGAGGAAAGATTTATAACGGTTATTCAATAGTTACGAACACAAAAAATGAAGATGTTGTTATGGAAGATTCTATATATATAAAAAAGGGAGATGGAATATATAGGATTACAGAAGATGGACTAATACCCGATGGCGATACAGTAGGAATATTTAATGTTAATTTAGAAAAGAGAAGTATAGATGGTAAAGATGGACAATATTATTTACCAGTAGAAGGAACATTATCTTATGGTTCTATAGTTACGCAAGATAATATTTCAAATAATTATAATGGAAATTTATCTAAATATATAGATACTCTTGGTGATACAGGTGAGGGTAAAAAATTACAAAAAATTTATTATACTGCGTTGGCAAGAGAAAGATATAGTCTATATAGAATACAATTATGGATACCATAAAAAAATAAAACAAAGCTAAAAGTATTTTAGTTTTGTTTTATTTTGCATAAAAAATATTAAAAAGCAAATAATAATAATAAAAGATAAAGAGGAGAAAATTATTGAAAAAAAGTAAATTGATACTAAAAATAATTTTTATAAGTTTATTATTAATTATTTACACATATATAATATGTTTTCAATCAATTCCTGATAATATTGTCATTTTTGAAGGAGAATCTATAAACTTAAAAACAATGTTAGGATTAAAAGCAGATTTGACAGAGAAAGATGAGATAATAGAGACTTTATCAAGAAATCAGACTAGCGTAATAAGCGATGCAGGTAAAAAAACGGTAAAGTTAAGCCTTTTTGAAAATATATTTTTAAAAAATGTAAATGTAGATGTATTACCAAAAACAACAGTTATACCAGTAGGAAGTATAGCAGGAATTAAATTATATACAAGTGGAGTATTAGTAGTAGGAATGTCAGAGATACAAGGAATAGACAATAAAAAATATAAGCCATATGAAAATACTGGAATAGAAGAAGGAGACACTATAATTTCAATAAATAACAATAAAATAGAAACAACAGAAGAATTAGTAGAAAAAGTAAATGAAAGTAAAGGAAATTTAGTAGAAATACAATATGTGCATAATGAAGAGACATTGGA
>CAKPQY010000190.1 GCA_934179885.1 uncultured Clostridia bacterium | reverse complement strand
TTATATACTTTATGGCAGAATTCTTTTACTTTGTCTTCGTCTGGTGTGTTCATTATGATGAATTTAGCAGCATTCCAAATTTTGTTTGCAAAGTTTGATGCTTGTTCTAGTTTTTCTGGCATATATCTTATGTCATTTCCCATTGTTGTTCCAGATAGTACAGAAAATCTTAATGCGTCTGCTCCATATTGATCAATTATTTCAATTGGATCAATTCCATTTCCTAATGATTTTGACATTTTTCTACCTTGTGAATCTCTTACTATTCCATGTACTACTACATCTTTAAATGGATTTTGATTTGTAAGTTCAAGGCCTTGTGTCATCATTCTTGATATCCAGAAAGTTATAATATCATATCCTGTAACTAATACATTAGTTGGATAAAATGTTTTATAGTCTTCTGTTTCTTCATTTGGCCAACCAAGTGTTGAGAATGGCCATAATGCTGAGCTGAACCATGTATCTAGTGAATCTTCATCTTGATGTAATTTTGTTGAACCACATTTTTCACATTTTCCTGGCATTTGTTTTGCTGCATGCATGTGTCCGCATTCATCACAATAATAAATTGGAATTCTGTGTCCCCACCATAATTGTCTTGATATACACCAGTCTTGAATATTATCTAACCAATTGAAGTACATTTTTTCATATCTTTTTGGTACAAATCTTACTTCATCATTTCTAACTGCATCTGCTGCTCTTTTTGCTAAATCTTTCATTGAAACAAACCATTGCTCTGATATTCTTGGTTCTATTGTATTATGACATCTATAGCATTTTCCTACATTATGTGTATAATCTTCTATTTTTACTAAATTCCCTAGTTCTTGTAATTTTTCTACAATTAGCTTTCTTGCATCTATTGATTTCATTCCTTTATACTCTGGAACTAAATCACCCATTATTGAACTATCATCAAATACTTCTATAATTTCTAAATTATGTCTTAATCCAGCTTGATAATCATTTGGATCATGTGCTGGTGTGATTTTTACACATCCTGTTCCAAATTCTTTTTCAACAAATTCATCTGCAATTATTGGAATTTCTTTGTTCATAATTGGTAATATACATTTTTTGCCTACTAAATCTTTGTATCTTTCATCATCTGGATGAACTGCAACTGCTGTATCTCCAAGCATTGTTTCAGGTCTTGTTGTTGCTACAATTATATATCTATCTGGTTCACCTGCTATTTGATATCTAATATGCCATAAATGTGAAGCTTCATCTTCATACTCAACCTCTGCATCTGATATAGTTGTATGACATGATGGGCACCAGTTTATCATTTTTTTACCTTTATAAATTAGTCCTTTATTATATAATTGGATAAACTGCTCTAAAACTGCTTCAGATAAACCTTCATCCATTGTGAATCTGTTTCTTTCCCAGTCACAAGAACATCCTAATCTTCTTTGTTGCTTTTGAATAGTTCCTCCATATTCTTTAGTCCAAGCCCATGCTCTATCTAAAAATTGTTCTCTTGTTATATCTGCTTTTGTTAAGCCTTCTTCTTTTTTCATTTTTTCAACAACTTTTACTTCTGTTGCAATAGCTGCATGGTCTGAACCTGGAAGCCATAAAGTGTTATATCCTTGCATTCTTTTAAATCTTATTAAAATATCTTGTATTGTATCATCTAATGCATGCCCCATATGCAATTTTCCTGTTACATTTGGTGGTGGCATCATTATACAATAACTTTCTTTTGTTTTGTCCATACTTGGTTTAAAGTATCCTTTTTCTTCCCACTCTTGATATAATTTTTATTCAAAATCTTGTGGATTGTACTTGTCGTTTAATTTTTTACTTTCCATAATTTTCCTCCTTGTCCCATTAGGGACGGTTCTTTTTGGGACATTTTTGTCCATTCTGTACCACATCTTATATTAAGCAAAAAAGCCCACCCTTATTTTACAATAAGGGCGAGCTTATATTTCTCACGGTACCACCTTAATTATTATCTATTTATAATATTTTAGATAACATCTCGTTTAGCTTTAACGCAGCTTATACGAATAATCTTAAGTTTATTTTCGGATTATTAACTCCAAAGTTACTTTCCATTTATCTTAATTTCAGAAGCTTACAGCCTGTGACCTCTGTTCTCTTTAAATTGGTGTTTAAATGTACTTTTCTTTTTCTTAGTTTTTATATATTATGGTATTATTATATAACTTTTTATTCTTTTTGTCTAGTAT
>CAKPQY010000189.1 GCA_934179885.1 uncultured Clostridia bacterium | reverse complement strand
AATTTATATCCTATATTTCCAGCATCTAAATCTGGGAATATTAATACATTAGCTTCGCCTGCAACATTACTTCCTGGTGCTTTTGATTTTGCAACTTCTGGAATTATTGCTGCGTCTAATTGAAGTTCTCCATCTGCTTTTAACTCTGGTTCTTTTTCTTTTAATAATTTTGTTGCTTCAACAACTTTTTCTGTTAATTCAGATTTTGCACTTTCATATGTTGAATATGAAAGCATTGCAACTTTAGGTTCTTCTCCTACTAATTGTTTAAAGCTTTTGCTTGAAGATATTGCTATTTCTGATAATTCTTCTGGATTTGGATTTGCGTTTAAACCAGAATCTCCAAATATGAATGTGCCGTTTGCTCCATATTCACAGTTTGGAACTACCATAACAAAAAATGCTGATACTAGTTTTGTGTCCGGTGCTGTTTTTAAAATTTGTAATGCTGGTCTTAATGTATCTGCTGTTGAATGTACTGCACCTGAGACTAGCCCGTCTGCTTTTGTTTCTTCATCTTTTACCATTAACATTCCAAAATATACTGGGTCTAATGCTATTTGCTTTGCTTGTTCTATTGTCATTCCTTTATGTTTTCTTAATTCATAAAGTAAATTAGAATATTTTTCATAATTTTCTGATGTTTTAGGGTCTACTATTTCTGCTCCTTCAATATCTATGTTGTTAGTTTTTGCAATATTTAGTATTTGTTCTTTATTGCCTACTAAAATTATATTTGCATATTTTTCTTTTAATGCTATTTCTGTTGCTTTTAGTGTTCGTATGTCTTCTGCTTCTGGAAGTACTATTGTTTTTATGTCTTTTCTTGCTCTGTTTTTTATTGTTTCTATAAAATTCATTCTTGCCCTCCTTTTTGTATCTTTTTTAGACAATACAATTCTATAACAAAAAAGAATACTTTTCAAGTATTCTTTCTTATTTATTTTAATACAAATTTTAAAATGTAATATTATACTTGGTATATGGATTTTTTCTTATTTATTTTTTTAAATTCACTAGACTGTTTATACATTTTGTGATATCATTGTTTTATAAATCAAAAGAAAAATTTAGGAGGTAATTTATGTCAAAAATAGTAAAAACATTAGCAATAATTTCAATAATGATATTAATTAATATTGGATATGTAAGTGCTGTTGATTTGAATTTAACAGAAAATATAGTAAATAATGCAAATACATCAGAAACAACAAATCAATCAACATATAACTCTTATGTAAATACCAGCTATGCATCAAATTCAACAATTACTAAACCTTCAGCAACAGTTAGTACAAGCAGTATTTCTGATTCTAGCTTAAGTATATCAAATATTTTAAATATATTTTTGATTGTTATTGGTATTCTTTTAATTTTACTAGCAATAGCTATTTTAATAAAATTAAAAAATTAATTTAAGATTAAAACTAAAATTTTCATTATAAAAGGAAAGTTTTAGTTTTTATTTTTTGTATTTTACAGTAATTTTTTGTATGTATATTTTGTCCGAATTTAAAAATAATATTAATAGATTTAAAAAAAAATCTACTTTAAATTTTAAAGGAGGACATTTAATATGAACAAGAAATTTTTTGTTTCTTTAGCTATCATTTTATTTGCTGTTTTTTCTTTTACAGTATGTTTTGCTACTAGTGGAAATGGTTTAGAAACTGTAGCTAATAATGTTAGAAATGTAGTTGGTGCTGTAGAAGATACAGTTGAAAATGCTGCATTAGATATTTCTAACGCTTCCAAGAGTGCAACTGGAAGTACTGAAAATGGTGTAGCTGGAAATATGAATACTAATTCAAGAACATCAACAAATACTACTAATAATGGAAGATATACTACTACTAGAACTGCTACAAATGGAACTGTTATGGGTATGACATCTACTGCTTGGACTTGGCTAATACTTGGTATTGCTGCTATTGCAATAATTGCTGTTGTTTGGTATTATTCAATGCAATTTACAAACAATAATAATCATCATAATAACAATAATGACTAGATTTTGAATTAGTCTAATTGCAGTTTTGGATTTTTCGTGTTATACTATATAAAAAAATAAAGAGGTTATTAATATGGAAACAAAATTAATTGTGAAAAATCCTACTGCATTTCATAATTATACAATTGATGACAAATTAGAAGCAGGAATTGTCCTTTCTGGAACAGAAATAAAATCTATAAGAAACGGCAAAGCTAATTTAAAAGATAGTTATGCTATTATAAAACATGGTGAAGTATACATAGTTGGTATGCATATAA
>CAKPQY010000188.1 GCA_934179885.1 uncultured Clostridia bacterium | reverse complement strand
AATATATATAGATGCTAATAAAGAAAAAAGAGGAGATGTAAATAAACTAATAACCTTGTATAATGAGAAACAAAAAGCAATTGAAAATTCAAAAGAAAAAAATAATAGAAGTGAAGAATTAATAAATAAATGGACAAGTGTATTAGAAATTCAAAAAGAAATATGTCAAAATAATAAAAATACTTTAAGATATAGTAGTTTATCATATAACACAAAAGATGGCCGAGTGTATTTAAAGATTAAGAATAATATAGAAGATGTAGAGTTTACTCAAGACCAGATGTTATTATTAACTCTCAAGAATTCAAAGGGGTTTAAAACAGCTAAAATAGGTCATTTTAGCGATTTTAAAGATGGCAATTTATCAATAGATATTATTAGAGGGATAGATATTGAAATTTTTGCAAAAAGTGGAGAAGTTTCTATTGATACTGGATTTATGGATAATATAATAAGCAAGCAAGAATCTGCATTGAAGAAAGTGAAAAATAAAGAATGTGCATGTAGAAATTTACCACATATATTATCACATCCAGAGGATGCTAGAATTAATTACACTCTAAAAGAATTAAGCTTTAAAAATGAATTGTTAGATGAGAACAAAAAAGATATTATTGAACAAGCATTATGTTCTAAGGATATATATTTACTACAAGGGCCTCCTGGAACAGGAAAGACAACTGTAATTAGTGAATTAGTAATACAGCAGTTAAAATTAAATCCAAATGCTAAAATTTTAGTATCATCGCAGTCAAATGTAGCTGTAAATCATGCAATGAATAAAATAAAGCAAGAAAATTCAGAAATAAAAGTAGTTAGATTAGGAAGAGATGAAATGATATCTAATGGTATGGAGAATTATACCATTGATGCACAGGCTGAAGATGTTACAAATGCAATAAAAAGAAAAGTTGAACGATATTTTGAACATATTAAAAATAGAAATTTTGATAGAGAGTTATTTGATAAATATAACTTAGCTTTAGAAGTTATTGAAATAAGCCAAAAAATAGAAAAATTACAAAAGGAAATATATTATGATAAAGAATTTAGAGATAAAAAATATATCACTTATTTAGAAAAAAAAGAAATTATAAAAAATATAGAAAGCTTAAAAGAAAGCTTTAATAATATTAGCTTAATTAGTGAAAATGACCTTATAGATAGCTTTATATATGATTATGTAAAATTAGGAGAAGATTTCATTAAAAATTATGAAGTAATAATAAAACTAGAAAAAGAATTAGAGGTTATTGATGAGTTGATAATAAATAAAGAGTCTCAGCTAATAAGCGAAGAGAATAATTTGGTTTCTGGATTTGAAATATTAGAAGTAAAAAATATTAAAGAAATTATTGAATATAAAAAAGAAGTAGAAGTAAAACTTGAAAAACAAAAGAAGAAACTAGAACAGCTTTCAAAATATGAGAAAATTAAAAATGAATGGTTAAAAAAGATTACTCAATCAGAGGAGATTGAAAAAATTTTAATGGAGCAAGTGAGTGTAATAGGTGCAACGTGCATTGGAATAGCAAATTATACTACAAATTTTGATTTGAAATTTGATTTAGTAATTGTTGATGAAGCCGGAAGGGCAACACCACCGGAAATACTCGTTCCTATGGTATTAGGAAAAAAGATAATATTAGTAGGTGATCATAAGCAATTACCACCTGTAATTGATAAAATGTTAGCTGATGTGATTAAAGTAAGAGAAAACTATAATAAAAGAGATTTAGAAGAAAGCTTGTTCTCGTACTTAGAAAAAAATTTAAATAGTGATTGTAGAAATATATTAAAGCAGCAATATAGAATGAGTCCAGTTATAGGTGATTTAATAAGCTCGGTATTTTATAATGATAAAATAATTTCAATGGTAAGCTTAGAGGATAGAAATCACCAATACAAAAAATTAAATGGGAAAGCAATTGTTTGGCTTGATACAAAAAATGATTTGGATAAGACAGAAGAGACAATTGGAACAACTAAACAAAACTCTTTTGAAGCAAGGAATATTATAAAATTATTAATAGAGTTAGAAGAAAATTATTCAACTTTAAATATCTATAAAGAAGTTGCAGTTATTACTGGATATAAGGCACAAAAGAATCTAATTGCAAGGTTAATTGAAATGGAAAATATAGTGTTTAAACATATAAAGATTGAAATTGATACAGTAGACGCATTTCAAGGTAGAGAGACTGATATAGTTATTTATAGTATAGTAAGAAGTAATTCAAAAGGAGAAATTGGCTTTTTGAGTGATCAAAGA
>CAKPQY010000187.1 GCA_934179885.1 uncultured Clostridia bacterium | reverse complement strand
CTACTTCACCATTTACACATTCGCATATATTTTTTGGTTTACTTCTATCTTCATATCCTCTTGGATAATATGTTATTAAATCTTTTAATGTAAATATTCCTATTTTATTTAGAAGTTTTACTCTGTTAGGTCCTACTCCTTTTATATATTTTACATTTTCGTTTAAATCCATAATTTTCTCCTATGAAATAGGGATTATGGATAGGTCTTAAATCCCTATTTATAATATTAATTTTATAATTTATAGTTATATATATTAAAATTCCGTTTCTTGCTGGTCGGAATTATCATATGAATAAATTACTTACGATTTCTAAATTAAAAAAGTTAATCTAGCTAATCTGTATGAATAAGTTTCCTCCCAAACTGCGCGTCACTACATTTTAATATATATAACTATAAATTAATAAATAAAAATAATAGGGATTTGAGATCTATCCATAATCCCTAAATTCTGAGCAATTTAAAATCAAGTCCATCACTACTGACTAATTTTAGTTCTATTCCTTGTACATTTCCTTCAACAGCATCCTGAATTGAGTTTGCATGTAAATGTCCATAAAAACATCTTTTTATATTATATTTTTTCATTAATTCTATATATTCTGTGTTCATATAATTTTTAGTTACAGGAGGATAATGCATAAAAACAATAATTTCCTTATTGTCACCAAATTGTTCAATTCCACTCTTAATAGAAAGCTCTAATCTTGCAACCTCTCTTTTGGTTAACCTTATATCTTCTTGTTCTTCAGATAAAATCCAGCCTCTTGTTCCTGCAATTATTTTATCTTCAAATTCATAGCTATTATTGTATAAAAAATCTATATTTTCAAAATTCTTTTCTTTTAAGTATTTTCTCATACTTGTTACTGTTGTCCACCAATAATCATGGTTTCCTTTTAACAATATTTTTTTACCCGGTAAATTATTTATAAATTCAAAATCTTTTTCTGTTTCATTTAAATACATTGCCCATGAGAAATCTCCTGGCAATATTACTATATCTTCTTGTTTTACTTTTGATAGCCAGTCTTTTTTTATTTTTTTTTCATAGTTCTGCCAATTTTGTCCAAATACATTCATTGGTTTGTTTGCATTAAATGATAAGTGCAAATCTGCTATTGTATATATTGCCATTTGTCTCCTCCTTCTCTTTTTATAATTTTAAATTCGGAATTGCATTTAAGTCTAACTCACTTCTTTCTCCATTGATAAAATTATAATATCCAGCTGACGCAATCATTGCAGCATTGTCTGTACATAATTTTAAATCTGGCATATAAACTTTTATTCTTTTTTTTTCTAATTTTAAAAATTCAGTTCTAATAAAACTATTTGCAGAAACTCCACCTGCTAAAGCTACTGTTTTTAATCCTGTTTGTTCTAGTGCTTTTTTTGCGTTTTCTAGCAATACTTCTGTCACTGTTTTTTCAAAACTTGCACATAGGTCAGCTTTATTTATGTCAGGTGTTTTGTGATGTAAATTTATAACTGCTGTTTTTATTCCACTAAAGCTGAAATCCAAATTATCAAAGTGTGTTTTAGGTAGTTCTATGGCATTTGGGTTTCCTTCTTTTGCTAATTTATCAACCTTAGGTCCCCCTGGATATCCAAGTCCTACAACTCTTGCAACTTTATCAAAAGCTTCTCCAATTGCGTCATCTCTTGTTTTCCCTAAAACTTCAAATTCTGTATAATTTTTTACATGTATTAGCTGTGTATTTCCACCAGATGTCATTACACATAAAAATGGTGGTTGTAGTTCCAGATATGTAATATAATTTGCTGCTATATGTCCTTGAATATGATTTACGCCTACAAGTGGTTTATTAGTTGCAAAGCTTAATGCTTTTGCATATGAAAGCCCAACTAATAAAGCACCTACCAAACCTGGTCCATATGTTGGTGTTATTGCATCTATATCATCAAATGTAACATGTGCTTCTTCTAACGCTTTTTTTGTTACTCTTGAAATTGCTTCAATATGATTTCTAGATGCTATTTCTGGTACAACTCCTCCATATTTTTCATGTATTGGTATTTGTGTGTCTATTACGTTTGATAATATTTCTCTTCCATTTTTTATTACTGCTACTGATGTTTCATCACAACTTGACTCTATTCCTAATGTTAATATATCTTTTTTCATTTTTTTCTCCTACAAAAAGGGATTGAGGAACAGGTCTCAAAATCCCTACTATTTTTATTTATTGATTTATAGTTATATATCTTAAAATGTAGTGGCGCGCAGTTTGGGAGGAAACTTATTTATG
>CAKPQY010000186.1 GCA_934179885.1 uncultured Clostridia bacterium | reverse complement strand
TCATATGTTTCCTCACAAATAAGCAAAATGTATAGTCTAAAATTAAAATTTTTTCAAAAATTGTGTAATTTCTTTAAGGTTATACTTTTGATTATTTTGTTTAATATAAAATGGCTTATTTGATATTTCATTAACTTTGTATTCAAGTATTGTAAGGGTAGCAGGATATGTAATTTGATATTCAGTAGGTGTTATTACTTTTAAATTGGTGTGTATAATAGTTTTAATTTGTCCTAATTTAACCTTATATTTAAAATCTTTTAAGATGCCCATTAAATCTTTATTGGGCTTTAGGTTTTCAATTACTTTAAATTCAAGCATGAAAAAAATTCTCCTTTCTAGAAAGAGAACTTTTAAAGTTTTATATAAAATAAAAACTTACGAACTTTTAAGTCCGTAAGTTGATTTCAAATGGAGCCAATAAGCAGAATCGAACTGCTGACCTACGGGTTACGAATCCGTTGCTCTACCAACTGAGCTATATTGGCATATATTAGCATTATACAGAGTATATTTCTATACTCTGTTTTAAATATTAATATATTTTACTACTGACAATATAAAATCAATTAAAATTGTAATTACTAAAACATTCATAATTATTACCTGTGTTTTTTTATTTATTAAAAGTGTAAATTTTTCTAATTTTGCTTTTACAAATGGATGTATTTTTTCTATAAAAATTAGTCCAATTAATCCCCAAGCTATTGAATATGGCAAGCTTATTCTACCTTGAAAATTTAATACTTCATCAGAATAGTCCCACCATCTTAATCCAAATAATGATTCTAGTACTACTGCAACTACATATTCAAAAGATGTAAATGCTATCATGCATATAAAAAACTTTCCAATAGTATTTGTCTTTATTCTTTTGATTGTTTCAACCATAAGCACTGCCGCAAATCCGTACATCGGGCATAGTGGGCCATATAAAAATCCTCTTTTCATAAATTTAGCTTGTGTGACTAGGCAAAATACTGTTTCTAATGCCCATCCTAAAAAAGCATATATAAAAAAGTATAATATGATCTTTTGTCTGTTTGTTAGTTCGTTTTCTTCTATTAAACTTGTGTTATTATTCATACATCCCCCTAAAGTTTTTGCACTTTATTTTATGTTTATAATTTTAACATATTTAAATGATGTTTGCAACTGTCAAAATTTGAAATTGTATGAAAATTTGTAATAACTCAGGAAGTTCTTTATTCCTGAGTTATTACAAAGATTTTATTTAATATTTTTTATTTCTTCTTCTGTTAATTGAGTAAATTTTAAAATTTGCTTAATTGGCATTTTTTCTTTCAGCATCTTTTTTACTACTTTTATTTCTCCGTTCCATCTTCATCTATTGCTTTCCAATGTTTACTAAAAATATCTTTGTATTCTAAATGTTTTTATATGTAAATGTTTCCATATTGCTTTCACCTCTTTTATTATAATATTTATTGTTTGTTTTGTCAATATTTATATTGTAGTTAATTTAAAAATATTTTATAACCATTTGCATCACCTCATATTCTTGTTTAATTCCATTTTTTTGATTTTTTAAGATTTAAAATTTGAATAAAAATTTTTTGACTATAAAAAGCAACTATATGTGCTAAATAGGATAATCTATTTATAACACATACAGTTGCTTTTGTAAATACAATTTTCATAATTTTATGTAGATTTCATCGCAAAATTTGACATTATTTCTTTGTTATATTACACACATTTTTTGAGACAGTACGATTTTTCCAAAATTTGCACCTAGTTAAGCTCTTGCGTAATTTAAGATAGCTGAGATTTGTAGACAGTTAAAACTGGGCGCAACCCGAGGGTAGAGGCTGTCGCTGAACCAGTAGTCGGGGAAGCTCGTATAGCCGCCGTTCGCAAACCACACGTAGTTAGCGCGGCGAGCAGACCCAAGCCAATAGAATAAATAGCCATTTCTTGTATTTTCTTTTCCCCATAGCATTTTATATACATTTGAACTTGTTCCTAAACTTGTTGCTTTTGTTTCTAATGCATCTCCTTCTTCTTTTGTTAATAATCTTCCACTTATTGCCCCTTTTAATTTTGCATAATTATTTGCTCTATACACTGCACTTGCAGTATCTTTTCTTACTGCATCATAAGTATTTAAATTAAATGGATAACTAGTTTCACTGTTCCAATAACTGCTTGCCGAAAATGAACAACTATAGTCAGAACAAATCGCAGTATCAGCTACCTGTGTTTTAAAATCTTTATTATTCAAACAACTTCTTGCAATTATTTCTACTTTTGTTTTT
>CAKPQY010000185.1 GCA_934179885.1 uncultured Clostridia bacterium | reverse complement strand
ATACAATGTTGATATAAATTCATTTATAGAATTTATAAAATCACTTTTGAAATTCTTTGAAAATTTTTTAGCATATTGTATAAAAGATGTTTTAGGAATACAATCTAATTTTTCTATATCACCAGTTTTATGATTATAGTTAATTAAAATATATGCATTATCTTTTGAATAGAAAGAAGAATTTTCAATATCATCAACAATAGAAGATTCATATAAAAGTTCATACTCTTGTTCAGATCTTTGTATGTAAAGAGCAGCTTTACCAGATTGAAAATCATATTCTACAGTTAAATTCTCATAACTAAATATATTAATATAATTTTCGTTAGGATTTTCTTTCCTATAAGAATCATCTATTGGTTCTGAGGTATAAATATCATCTTTTCTAGCAATAAAAATATTTTCATCATAGTTTGTTTTCATATTTCAACATCCTTTTAAAAAACTATTTTTTTGGAACAATTTTTTCAAGACCACCCATATAAGGTCTTAAAACTTCTGGAACAGTTACACTACCATCTTCATTATAATTGTTTTCTAATACAGCAATTAAACCTCTAGGTGTTGCAACAACAGTATTATTTAATGTATGTAAATAATAATTTCCTTTGTCACTCTTAACACGAATTCCTAAACGTCTTGCTTGAGCATCACCTAAGTTAGAGCAACTACAAACTTCAAAATATTTCTTTTGTCTTGGGCTCCAAGCTTCAACATCACAAGATTTAACTTTTAAATCTGCTAAATCACCAGAACAACAGTCAAGTTGTCTAACAGGAACGTTCCAACTTCTAAATAAATCTACACTCAATTTCCACATTTTATTATACCAAGTCATAGAATCTTCAGGCTCACATAAAACAATCATTTCTTGTTTTTCAAATTGATGAACACGGTATAAACCTCTTTCTTCTAATCCATGAGAACCAATTTCTTTTCTAAAACATGGAGAATAAGAAGTCATACTAATTGGAAGTTCTTCTTTTTTAATTAATTGGTCCTTAAATCTTCCTATCATTGAATGTTCAGAAGTACCAATTAAATATAAGTCTTCACCTTCAATTTTGTACATCATATCATACATTTCTTCAAAACTCATAACACCTGTAACAACATCACTACGAATCATAAAAGGTGGAATTGCATATGTAAAACCATTATTAATCATAAAATCTCTAGCACATGCAAGCATTGCTTCATGAAGTCTAGCAATATCGCCTATTAAATAATAGAAACCAACACCACTAGTACGACCAGCAGATTCTTTATCCATACCGTTAAATCTATCAATAATATCAGCATGATAAGGAATTTCATAATCTGGAATTATTGGTTCACCAAATCTTTGAACTTCAACATTTTCACTATCATCTTTACCAATAGGAACTGATGGGTCCATAATATTAGGAATTTTCATCATTCTTGATTTTATTTCTTCTGAATATTTTGCTTCTAATTTTTCATTTTCTTCAAGTTTACTATTAATTTCTTGAACTTTAGCTTTAATAGCTTCAGCTTCATCTTTTTTACCTTGTTTCATAAGGTTTCCAATTTCATTACTTAAAGACTTTCTTTCAGCTCTTAAGTTATCACCATTTAATTTAGCTTCTCTATTTTTAACATCTAAATCAATAACTTCATCAACTAAAACTAATTTTTCGTCTTGAAATTTGTTTTTAATATTTTGTTTAACCACATCTGGGTTTTCTCTTAAAAATTTAATATCTATCATAACTTACCCCCATTTAATCAACTAATTCAAATCTATGTTTTTGACCTGTTATATTATCAGGCCTTTCTGGAATTTCTTCTAAAAACATTTTTTCAGGTCTTACCCATATCGAGCGTCCATCTTCTCTTTTATACAAAGGCTTATAAACTACCATTCTTTCTTTTGTTTCTGAATCATAAGCTACATTTTCAACAAAATAGTAATTGCCTTTAAAATGACGATAAACTCGTCCAATTTTTACTTCGTCCATTAAAAAATTCAGTCCTTTCTTGCTTTACTTAAAGGAATACATAGTTACTAAAAAATAAAAAGTTTTTAAACCAACTATTCCTTAAAATATTATATAATAAAGTTTGAAAACATTATACAATATTTTCTTATAAATGGCAAGAAAATGGGAAAAATAAATATAAAGGAGATTAAAAAATGTTTGTAGAAATTATAAAATTTATATTTTATTCAGCTTTAATAGTTTTAATTTCAAAATATATATTGGTCAGCACACTCAGAAAACTAGCAGAAAGTCTAAATTTAAAAGCAAAAACAGTAGGGGATATTGCAGGATATGCAACAT
>CAKPQY010000184.1 GCA_934179885.1 uncultured Clostridia bacterium | reverse complement strand
GATTAGAACTCTACCATTTCCTGCAAATTCTTTTTCTAGTTTGTCTATGGCATTTTTTATTTCTTCATCTTTGTCATAGTCATATTTTTTATCTGAATTTACTTTTGCATTTATTAATACTTGTGGATATAGTTTGATTATTTCAGTCATTTTTGATGCTGTTTCATTTTCTTCTAAAATTGCTTGTATTAACATTAATGATGTTAGTATTCCATCTCCTGTTGGATTATAATCTAGTAAAATTACATGTCCTGATTGCTCTCCACCTAGATTATAACCATCTTTTAACATTTCTTCTAATACATATCTATCCCCAACTTTTGTTTGAACTAGCTCTAATCCATTATCTCTTGTATATTTATGTAGTCCCAAGTTACTCATTACTGTAGCAACAACTGTATCTTTAGCTAGTTTTCCTTTTTTTCTTAGATAATTTGATATAATGGCCATTATCATATCACCATCTATTTCGTTACCTTTTTCATCAACTGCTAAACATCTATCTCCATCACCATCGTAAGCAACTCCCAGGCTTAAGTTGTTTTCTACTACAAATTTTTTCAATGCTTCTAGATGTGTTGAACCACATCCATCATTGATATTTATTCCATCTGGATGATTATTTATTATTTTGTATTTTATTCCTAAAGCTTTAAAAACTTTTTCAGCTACAACTGATGTTGCTCCATTTGCTGTATCTATTCCTACAACAAAATCTTCTCTGTTTATTTTTTCAATTGTATCATCAAAATTTTTTCTGAAGAAATATACATATTCATCTAATAAATCTAATCTGTATTCAGACACTCCTATTTTATTGCTTACCGCTGTTAATTCATCTATTTTTCCTGAATCCATCACTTCTTCTATTTCTTCTTCTAGTTCGTCTGGTATTTTCATTCCTTTATTGCTAAAATATTTTATTCCATTAAATTCAAATGTATTATGTGATGCAGATATTACTACACTTGCATCTGCTTGCAATTTTCTTGTTAGATACGCAACTGCTGGTGTTGGTATTACTCCTAGCAATTTTACATTTGCTCCATAGCTTAAAAATCCTGCTACCATCGCGCTTTCTATTAGAGTTCCTGATATTCTTGTGTCTCTTCCTATTAATATTGTTGGTGTATGGTCTGTGTGTTTTGATAATACATATGCTCCTGCTTTTGCTACTTTATATACTAATTCTGGTGTAAGTTCTGTGTTGGCTATTCTTCTTATGCCATCTGTTCCAAAATATTTTCTCATTGTAATAACTTCCTTTCGTTTTTAAAGAGGGATTTATAGACTCAGCCCCTTAATCCCTCTTTTTATCTTTTTAGATACATTATTAATTTTTCTTTAAAAGTTAATGAAAATTCCTCAGGATCTTCGATGTCAATTCTTTTATTTTCTAAAGCTAATTTAGGATTTATTGTTGTTAGTTCTTCTAGTTTTTCTTCTCCAACTATCTCTTTAATTTCCTCTAAAGCTTTAGGAATTCTTTTATATATAGAGTTTTGTCTATGAACATCACTTCCTAAGAAATGTATCATATTATTTTCTAAGAATTTTCTTACTATCATTTCAGCTTTTTCTCCATATTGTCCTAAGATGCTTCCATAGTTTGCTTGCATTAATACTCCTTTTTCAATTAAGTCATATACAAGCTCTGGTTCTTTTTGTATAAAGCTGTATCTTTCTGGATGTGCTAGTACTGGTATAAGTTTATTCTCTTGCAAAGAATATATGACATCATATAAATTCATTGGTTCTGCATTTAGCGGCATTTCAAATAAAACATAACTACTATTATTTATTGTTGATGCCTTTCCATCTATTAATAAATTCATCATGTTATCTGACATATAAATTTCATTTCCTAAATATAAATTTGTTTCTATTCCTTTATTTTTTAAATTATCACTTATTGCTTTTACCCATATGTCTCTTTCTGGCACATCTGTTTCATAATAATTTTCTATATAATGTGATGTTAATACTATTCCTTCAAATCCTGCTTCTTTTGCTTCTTGTATTAAATTAAATGTTTCTTCTATACTTCTTGATCCATCATCTATATTTGGTATTATATGTGTATGAAAGTCTATCATTGTTGTTCTCCCTCTTTTTTATGTTAGTTTAAATTATTCTTTTCTTTGTCTAAATATGAATTTATTTGATTTAATATATCGTTTGTTCTATCTACTGCACCATTTGCATCTTTATTATCTTTGATAAAATTAGGTCTTGCTAAATTCTCTCTTTTTACTGTATCTTCTTTATATTCACCTTTTGGATATGTTTCTAAATTTTGTTTAATTATAT
>CAKPQY010000183.1 GCA_934179885.1 uncultured Clostridia bacterium | reverse complement strand
AAACTTCTCCGGGTTCATATGGATTCATTGTTCCTGGGTCTACATTTATATATGGATCAAATTTTTGTATTGTTACTTTATATCCTCTATTTTTTAATAGTCTTCCTAAAGATGCTGCTGTTATTCCTTTCCCTAATCCTGATACTACTCCACCTGTTACAAATATATACTTTGTATTCATTATTACTTCCTCCTTTTAAAAAATAAAAAAAAGATTAAAAAAATTTTCCGAAAAAATCGGTTTTTTTTTAATCTATTATTAGTTTAACACTTGCCTTTAATTTTGGCAAGTGTTTTTATAAATTTTATTTATATCAAATTTTGTTACTGTCCAATACCATGTTGTTGATATAGCCAAGAAGTATAATTAAATGGTGTTAAAGTTTCTGGCACTCCATAATCAATTCCAAATGTTTCAACTCTAATAGATGTTATTTTTGGTTTATTTACCGGTGTGCTAACTTCGGCATCTTCATCTTTTTTACTACCTTCTGCAACTGTACATTCAACATCTTCTATTGCATGTACAACATCCATTCCTTCTATTACTTTTCCAAACGCTGCATAATATCCATTTAAATTTGTATTTTCTTCAGTCATTATAAAAAATTGTGAACAACCTGAATTATATGATTCTTCTGTTAAACTTGAAGAGGCTTGTGTATAGTTTGCTCTAGCCATTGCTAATGTTCCTTCTTCAAATTTTACTGTATTTGTTATACCATTAGCTAAAAATTCACCTTTTATTGTATAGTCTTGGTTTTCTCCATCATCTTTTAAATCACTTATTTGAGCTCCTGTAGTTCCATCTCCATCTTTTGAACCAGCTTGTATCATAAAATCTTTTATAACCCTATGGAAAGCACTTCCATCATAAAATCCTCTATTTGCTAATGCTATAAAGTTTGATACTGTTTCAGGTGCTTGGTCTGGATATAATTCCATTTTTATTGTTCCAAAGTTTTCAACTTCCATTGTTGCAATTGGATTTTCAGCTTTAAAAGTTGCTTTTTTGTAGTATCCATATCCTACTACTCCTATTAATACTATTATAGCTATTAATGCTATTACCCAAATTATTTTTCCTACATTTTTCATTTTTTTCTTCTCCTTTACTCGAACATAAATTGTTCTTGCATTCTTCTTAAAGATTGTTTAATTGTTCTAGCTCTAACTTCACCTATTCCATCAACTTCATCTAGGCTATCTATATCAGCAGCCAGTATATGTTGAAATGATTTAAATGATAATACTAAATTTTCTACTATATTAGATGGCATCCTTGGTATTTTATTTAGAATTCTATATCCTTTTGTATATACACCAACTTCATCATAATTGTCAAATGTTTCATATCCTAGTAATTTTGCAATTATTCCTTCTTTTGTCATATCTTCGTATTGAATTACATCCAATTCTTCCATAATATTTTCTGGTGTTCTTTTTTTCTTACCTTTAACAGGTACTAAATAATCTTTTATAATTAATGATTCTTCTTTTTCTAGTCCGCCCATTAGTTCTTCTAATTGCATATTTACTAATCTTCCATCATTTCCAAGTTCATATATTTGTTTTTTAATTTCATCTGCAATTCTTCTTACCATTTCAGCTCTTTGTATTACATCTATTACATTTTTTAAAGTAACTATATCATTAAATTCATATTCGTTCAATATACTTAATTTATTATCAAATACTTTTTTATATCTTTCTAGCGTTTGTATTCCTTGATTTGCCTTATTTAGAACCGCATTTGTATCTTCTAATACATATCTAAAATTCCCTTTGAAAATTGTTATTATATTCCTTCTCTGTGAAATACTTATTACTAGTTCTCCCGTTTGCTTTGCTGTTCTCTCTGCTGTTCTATGCCTTGTTCCTGTTTCCTTTGTTTCTATATCTCTAGATGGTATCAATTGTGCATTTGCAAATAAAATTCTTTTTAAATCTCCACTTAAAACTATTGCTCCATCCATTTTGGCAAGTTCATATAATTTTGAAGATGTATATTCTTCATTTATATAAAAGCCTCCATCAACTATTTCTTTTATTACATCATTGTTATCTGTTATAAGTAATAATGCACCTGTTTTTGCTCTTAATATATTTTCAAGTCCATCTCTTATAGGTGTACCTGGCGCTATCAATTTTAAAAGTTCTGTCAATTTCATTCCTCCTTGTCCCAAAAAGAACCGTCCCCAATGGGTCATTTCAATCCCAATTTTTTCATTGTTTCGTTTACATCTTTGACACCTATTATATCTAATTTAAAATTTTCTTTCAAGCCTTTTTTGTTACTTTCTGGAATTATAC
>CAKPQY010000182.1 GCA_934179885.1 uncultured Clostridia bacterium | reverse complement strand
CCTTCTGATACTTCATAATATTCATTATTTTCTTTCGCATATCCAGCAAGAGTTATTAAATCATATATAGTGATTTTCCAATTTCCATCTTTATCTTTGTAATCTTCGTATGATGTGAATTTCGTATTAAATTCTGTTAATTGCTTTTGGGCATTCTGGGCATTAATTTGTGCTGATGTTGAACCAAAATCTACAAATAAATATACCGCCAAAGATATTATTAACACTCCTATTAATATTCCACCCGCCATAATTAATGCTTTTGATGCGTTTTCCATAATTCACCTCTTACTTACTAAATTTAAAATATAAATCTTTTATTTGACCATTTTCATAAACTGGATTTTGTGAAATTACAAATGTTGAAGTTTTAAATTCTGAATATTGTCTATACTTTTTTATTGTTTCTAAAGTTGGTTCTGTTGTTCCATTCCAATTTTTATATGTATTTGAATCTATCTCCATTAATTTGTTTTTTATATTTTTTATATTTTCTGATTTATTTTTGCTAGAATCATAAACTGAAGATAGTATTTTTAAATTATCTATACCTAAAATTCCTTCATTAGCAGAAAAACTATCAAGCATTTTTTTTAATTCATTAGTATTTGTAAATGTATAAGAATCTTGAGGGAATAAAGAATCTGTATCTTTTTCTTTATCATATGCATATTTTTTATTAAAATTTTCTAATCCACTTACTGTAATTGACATTTTTATATTATAATCTACTAAATTTGTTGTTACATTATTTTCTGCTTTTTTATTATAATCAATTACCTTATTTATTAATGAAATAATATCTATTCCTTTTATTCCATTATCATCTGTATATCTTTCAAAATCTAAATTAAATTTAGCTAACTGTAATTCCTTTTCATTGCTTGATTGTGCTTTTTCATAATCACCTATCTGATTAAACATTAATACAAATGCACTAATAATAATCAAAGTAATTAATATTCCTCCAGCCATCAGTAAAGCTTTTGATGCATTTTCCATATAATGCTCCTTTCTAGAAAGTTGTAGATGACATATTACTAAATGTATATGACATACTTGTAAGTCCTATAAATACTAATGGTATTATTAGATATCCTACAAATAAGCATATCATTGGTGCAAATCCTATTACTTTTCCTATCATACCTTGTCTGCTAATTAATCTTTCATTTGATTCTTTTCTCTTTTCTCTATAATATTCTCTTTCTGAATCTAATTCATCGAAAGCATCTTTTATAGGAATCTTTTCAACTGCTGCTTGCAAACTTTCAATAATTCTAATTAATGGCATATATGATATTTCATTTTTTAATTCTTCCAATGCCTCCCATGCTCCTGCTTCATAGTTATTAACGCATCTTGTTATTTGACTCTTGAATATATTTGAATATCTTTCTAACCATTCTAGTATTATTTCAACATTAACTCTTTCTATTCTCATAAGCATAAGTATAATAGTTTGGAATTGCATTACTTCATCTTCCATTTCTAATTGTCTCATTTTAGCCTGAAACATTAAAATCCATATTTGAGACATATATCCTATTATTGCAAATACAAATGCTAACAAAAGTTCAAACCATTGGAATGATTCACTATTTACAACTTGTAATTTACCATATATCCTTTTAGCAGCTACTTCTATTTCTTTCTCTGTTGAATCCTTATAATATTTTGATTTTGCTAATGCTCTTTCTATATCATCCTGCGTTGTTTTTGTTTTTCCTCTAAACATATCCAAAAATATATTATCCTGATTTGTCAATTCCATAGCTTTCTTTTCTTCTTTTGTTGACATACTCAGTAAATTATAATCAGTTGTCGGTTGTGTATATACGTAATCTATCGCTATTTGATGTAAATACATAAACACAAATATTGATGCTATAAAAGTTATGATTGTTATACATATTCTGTTTATATATACCCATTCTATTTTTAATGGTGATGCTGCATCTTTTAATAAATCCTTTACTTTTTTATATTCTTTTGTTCCATCTTTTGGTATAAATAAATTCACTATTTTCTTTATTACTTTATTTTTATACAATTTTTTTTGCCAAGGATTTTCAGTGTTTTTTGTATTCATATTTACTGAACCATTGTCTTTTAATTTTCTAACTAATATGTAAGATATAAATGTAATTATTAATATTAATATTTGTACTATCATTCCTGATTTTCCATAATACCAATTCTTAACAAATGAAAAATTTGATACTGCCCAATTTTTTATTGGCTCTAATAGCAATACTGGTGCTATTGATATAAAAGATAAACTTTGAAAAACATAGTTTAGCTTATCTCTTTTTAATATTTCAAT
>CAKPQY010000181.1 GCA_934179885.1 uncultured Clostridia bacterium | reverse complement strand
ACTTTACTGCTCTTGCTTCCATAATGTGTTAGTGATTTGTCTGATACACTGTCAGGATAAATTACTCCTTCAATAAATTCTTTATAATTTTCTTTTATATCTCTGTGTTTTCTTAAATATTCTTCAGCTACTGCTAAGTGTATAACATATCCAGCCATATTCTTCCTCCTCTTTTATTAGTATATATTTAAAAATTATAAAAGTCAATATAAAAATCGCATAACAAATAACTTGTTATACGATTTAGGAGTTTTTTTAATTAAATAAACTACTGCTGTTCATTCAACTTTTTTCTGTAATAAGTTGAACTTCTTGTCTTTGCTTTTTCAGGATCTCTATATGTAAAAACAATATTCAATCCTTCATCATTATGAAGATCCTGTCCTTCCCAATCTGAGCCTATAAAAACTGCATCAATTGGTTGACCATATTTTTTCTCAATCCACTCATTAGCTTTTTTTCTTTCTAATGTATCTGCAATAAAAACTGCATCTACAAATTTTAATTTAGAAACTATATTAGCTCTTATTTCTGCTGGCATTAATGGTTTTTTCTCTTTATATTCCTGAACTAAATCATCTTCATTAACACCTACTACTAAAATCTCACACTGAGAAAATGCTTCTGTTAAATGCTCAATATGGCCTTGATGTAGCAAGTCATAAGTTCCAGGTGCATATCCAATCTTGTATTTTTTTGTTTTTGGATTATTATAATAAAAATCCTCTTTCTTAATTTCTATTGAAGATTCATCAGTAACTTCAAAAACAAAATCAGCTCCTTTAATGTAACTCATGATTTTTGCTCTCTCCTCATATGGACGTAATGGTCTTCTGTTTACTTGAGATTGAACAAGTTCATCAGAGTATATGCCAATACCTAAATTTTCACAACCTTCCCGAGATTTTTCAATTCTTTCTAGCAACTCAATGGTAATAAATTCACATGAGTCACAAATATAATCCATATATTTCATATAGATCAAACTCCTTCCTTTATATAAGATAACTATATTATATCATATTTTACATAATTAGTCAAAAATTTCACATTATCTTTCCAATTATCAATTATCTCTTCTTCAATCTTCAAGTCTCCAAATCCCACTGCCATTTCAACATCAGGTTTAAAATCACCATGATAATCACTTCCGCCAGATTTTAATAAATTTCTTTCATTACAAATTCTTATTAAATTTTCACTTTGTTCTTTTGTAAATGTAGTATAAAAACATTCTATTCCATCTATTTTATAATTATCTAATATGTATTTTAATATTTTTTCTGCATTATTTCTATATTCATATATATGAGGAATAAAAACTAACCCTCCAGCTTCTTTTACTAAATTACTAGCTTTTTCAAAGCTTGGTATTATGTCATCAGTATTCACAAAAAATAAAGTATCTGGATTAGACATGAATTTTCTATAAAAAATATTACTATTATTCCAACTCTCTTCATCTATCAGAAATTTATTTTTTTCATTTTTTGTAATAATTTGGTGTAAATATTTTGAAGCATACATTTCAGCATTATAATCTTCTATAAATCTGTCTCCTACTTCAATGTTATTGTCTAAACAAATTTGATATATTCTCTCTACTTCTATTTTATTTCTTTCTTGCTTTGATATATATAATTTATCTAGATTTGCATTCATGTAATCTGTATCTATTCCATATCCTAATATTTCAATTGGAATTCCTAATACTTTTGTATTTAATTCTACTCCTTTTATTATTTTTCCTTTAAATATACCTCTTGTTTCAGGATTATTTAGTTCATCATAAGCCTTACAAGTATTATGATCAGTTATAGAAATATAACTTAATTTTTTTTCTTGTGCTTTTTTTAAAATTTCTGTACAAGTATTTGTACCATCTGAATATATTGTATGCATATGTAAATCTATCATAAGACTTCCTCCTTCTTTACTACTAGTATATATTTTATATATTTCTTTGTCAATTAATTAAAACAACAAAATGTATCAAAATTGAATTTTGTTGTTTTAATTTTATTTACTATCCATAATACTTTTAAACACTCCCTCATCAATTAAAGTTGCAAAAACATTTTTTATAACAATTAATATTATTGGTCCGATAAGCATTCCTATAACACCAATAAATTTAAAACCTGTATACATAGCAATTAAAGTAAAAATAGGATGAGTTCCAATATTTTTGCTGACTAATTTAGGCTCTAAAAATTGCCTTACTGTAGACATTATTGCAAACAACACAATAATTGCAATTCCTAATTTTAAATCTCCATTTAATGCCGAAATTATAGCCCAAGGAACCATAACAGTTCCAGAACCCAATATTGGTAAAACATCAACAACGCCTATAA
>CAKPQY010000180.1 GCA_934179885.1 uncultured Clostridia bacterium | reverse complement strand
ATCATAGACAGGAAAGCAAGAAGGGGGTGGCAACTTCAAAAAAACCGAAACTTAAGGCTCTTTTTTATTGACAAAAAAACAATTTAAATATAGAATATAAGGGAAAAAATGTCCCAAAAAGAACCGGCCCTTTTGGGACAAAAAAGGAGTATAAAAACAATGGAATTTATAAAAACAGTTTGGAAAAATAAAAAAATAATATGGAAACTAGGAAAAAGTGACTTTAAAAACAGATTTGCAAGCACAAGTCTAGGAAGTATATGGGGATTTCTACAACCATTTGTATTTATGCTTATGTATGTAGTAGTATTCCAATTTATATTTGGAATGGAAGGAGACAATGGTTCTCCATATGTCGTTTGGTTTTTACCAGGAATGGTAATATGGCAAGCATTAAATGATAGTATAATGAGCTCAAGTATGTCAATAAGAAATTATAGTTATTTAGTAAAAAAAGTAGTGTTTCCAATAGATGTAATACCAATTATCTCACTTATTGGAAGTAGCTTTGTATCAATATTTTTACTAATAGTTGCAACAGTTGTATGTTTAATATTTGGATATATCCCAAATATATTAACAATTTTATACGTTATTGTTGCATTATATGCATTTTTAATAGCTTTTACAAGATTTACATCAGCATTAACAACACTTGTTCCTGACTTTTCAAATTTACTTGGAATAATAATGCAATTATTTTTCTGGGCAACACCAGTAGTATGGAGTGTAACAAGACTTGCAGGACATCAAACAATATTACAAGTTATACAATGTATGCCATTTGCATACTTAGTAACAGCGTTTAGAGAAGCTTTTATGGGCGGAAATATAATAACAGCAAACCATGGAATGTATACAATTATTTTTTGGGTAGTTACAATATTAATTTTTATTTGGGGAAATCATATTTTTAATAAAAACAAAAAAGATTTTGCAGATGTATTATAAAAATATGATATATTAAAATTTTTAATAAGAAGATAAATAATTAAAGAGGTTAAAAAATAATGGATAAAGAAAATTTAAACAATGAATGCGTAATTGAAATTAAAAATTTAAAAAAAGATTATAAAATGTACAAAAGTAAAAAAGCAAGATTATTAGAAGCAGTACTTCCTTTTTATAAAAATCATGAAACATTTAGTGCTATTGATGGACTAGATTTAACTTTGAAAATGGGAGAAGTTTTAGGAATTCTTGGGAAAAATGGAGCAGGAAAATCAACATTAATAAAAATGATAACAGGTGTTGTAACTCCTACAAGTGGAGAAATAAAAATAAATGGAAAAATAAGCTCATTGCTTGAATTAGGAGCTGCTTTTAATTCAGAATTAACAGGAATTGAAAATATTTATCAACATGGACAAGTTATGGGGTTAACAAATGAACAAATTGAAGCAACAAAACAAGCTATTATAGATTTTGCGGATATTGGAGATCATTTATATCAACCAGTAAAAACTTATTCTTCAGGAATGTTTGCAAGACTAGCTTTTGCTTGTGCTATTAATGTTGATCCAGATATTTTAATAGTTGATGAAGTATTATCAGTTGGAGATATGGCATTTCAATTAAAATGCTTTAAAAAATTTGAACAATTTAAAGAAAGAGGAAAAACAATTCTTTTTGTTACTCATAATATTACAGATGTTATAAGAAATTGTACAAGAACAATTATTATAAATGATGGTAAAAAAATATATGATGGTGATGTTAAAGGCGGAGTTGAAAAATATAAAAAAATAATTGTCAAATTAGATGAAGATAAGGCTCAAATAGAGAAAAAAGAAAAAATAGAAAATGAACAAATAAAAGATGCAGAACTTAAAAAAAATAATATTTCACAAGGAGAATGGAAGAAAAATTATACAATAAATCCTAATATTATAGAATATGGAAATGGAAAAGCTGATTTAATTGATTTTGGAATTTTTGATACAGATGGAAATATTTTAACAGCAATTGAAAATGATAAAGAAGTTATATTAAAATCAAAAGTAGTTTTTAATGAAAAAGTTACTGACCCAATTTTTACTATGACAGTAAAAGATTTTAAAGGATTAGATATGATGGGAACAAATACGGTACAAGAAAAAATTGTAACAGGAGTATTTGAAAAAGGTGATACAGCTATTGCAGAGTTTAGACAAAAATTAAGTTTATCTCCAAACAAGTATACATTATCATTTAGTTGTACACATTTTAATGGTGACGGAGAACTAGAAGTATTAAGCAGAAAATATGACGCTTTATTAGTTGAAATAACATCAAATAAAGACTGTGTTGGATTATATAGATTAGATTCAGATATAAAGATAGAAAAACAAATATAAGTTAAGGGGAATTTTTATGGATTTTGAAAAAG
>CAKPQY010000179.1 GCA_934179885.1 uncultured Clostridia bacterium | reverse complement strand
AAACACGAATATAAACTGCTGCAATCTTCCTTTCATTATTCATAATATTTCCTCCTTTTCTTTTAATGAAAGGCACCGAAAAAGGTGTCACATAACAAGGACACCTTAACTAACATATTAATTTATTTACACGACAAAATAAACCAATATTGTGGGAGTATATAAACTCTCAATTAATTAATGCCTTGCTATGTACTCTGATAAATCAGCAATTGGGATTTTATTCTTTAAGTTCCCGATATAAAAATGTTTTTGTTCATTAAAAAACAGATATAATTGGTTATTTATAATAACCTTATGAGGCTCGACATACGCTAAATTCGTATGCTCAACAATTCTTAGATGACCCTCTATAATTTGGTAGGGTCTATTGTTAAATTTGCAAGACCAATTAATTTTGGCTTTGAGTTCATCACTCATATTGATTTTCTTTTTAATTATTCTAATCATATCACATCACACCTTTCTTTGCAATAACGCACAAAAAAATCAATCTCTTCAGATTGATTTAATCATTAACGTCACATTGGTGCGACGATTTTACCTTATGGAGCGGGTAGCGAGAATCGAACTCGCGCAACCAGGTCGGAAGCATGGGATTCTACCACTAAACTATACCCGCAACTTATATTAATATTATACAACATAATACTAAAATATTCAACTAAAAACATTGAAGAATGCAACTTATTTTAAATAAGCTGCATTTTTCAAAGCAAAACTTTTTGAATCAAGATAATTTAAAACACCGCTATCAGTTTTAAAATTAAACTTCAAACTATAACTACAAAGCATTTGAATTTTTTTACCAAATTTTTTATTAATATCATTTTTTCCATATTTACCATCACCAATAATAGGATAGCCCATATGTGCTAAATGAGCTCTAATCTGATGAGTTTTTCCAGTCTCGATTTGTACATCTAGTAAACAAGTATTATCTTGGCGTTTTTCCAAAATAGAAAAGAATGTAATTATTTTAACATATCCTTTTTTTGGAGTATCTGAAATATATACCATTGATTTTTTATTATCTTTAAATAAATAAGCTTCACTTCTTTTAAAATTAACATCTGGAATACCATAAACTAAAGCTAAATAATGTTTTTCAATTTCATGATTTTTAAATTTTTCTAGTAAAATATTTAAAGCTTCTTCGTTTTTAGCATACAAAATTAAACCAGTAGTATTTCTATCAAGTCTGTGGCAAGGCATAGGCTTAAAACTTGCATTTTGGTAGTAAGCATGTACTAAACTAGTTAAAGAATTATTGCCAGTAACTTCTATATTAGCAGGTTTATTAATAACTAAAATATTATCATCTTCATAAATAATATCTAACTCAATAGAAGTCGAAGAAGATTTACTATCTAATAATTCATCAGAAATATATACTAAAATTTCATCACCATCAAAAACCGAAATATCTTTATTTACACGTTTTCCATTAACTTTAATATCTTTTTTTCTAAGAGTATTACAAAAAAGGCTATATGATAAATTTGGTATATTATCTAATAAAAACTTATTCAAATTTTTTCCATCATATTTTTTATTAACAATTAACTTTTTCATAAATATGCACTTCATTTCTATATTTATATTTTTAAAATTATACTAAAAAAATGAGAAAAAGACAAGAAAATCTTGAAATAAAACCAAAAATGAAGTATAATTTTAACCATGTAAAAGAAAAAATATACGAAGCGTTAAGATTTGACAGACAAAATTAAGATAGCTGTTCGAATGAAATGAGTTACAGATATCTTATACAGAATTTATAAAATAAATTCTGTATACATTAATTTTGGATGGCGATGAACGGAGCGAAGCGTAGTGAAAGGAAGAAAATAAATGAAAGCAATAGAAATCAGAAATAAATATTTAAACTTTTTTAAAGAACATGGACACAGTGTAATTCCATCAGCACCACTAATACCAGAAAACGACCCATCAGTATTATTTAACACAGCCGGAATGCAACCACTAGTACCATATTTATTAGGCGAAAAACATCCATTAGGAACAAGACTAACAGACTATCAAAAATGTGTAAGAACAAATGATATAGATGAAGTTGGAGATAACAGACACTTAACATATTTTGAAATGTTAGGAAACTGGTCATTAGGAGACTATTTCAAAGAAGAATCAATTCAAATGAGTTTTGACTTCTTAACAAAAGAGCTACAAATACCAGTAGAAAAATTATCAGTAACAGTATTTGCAGGAGATGAAGACTGCCCAAGAGATGAAGTGGCTGCAGAATGTTGGAAAAAAGCTGGAATATTAGATGGACATATTTATTATTATGGAAAAGATGATAACTGGTGGATAGCAGGAGAAGAAGGACCATGTGGACCAGACACAGAAATGTTCTATGA
>CAKPQY010000178.1 GCA_934179885.1 uncultured Clostridia bacterium | reverse complement strand
GCTTAACCACAAAACGTTAAGTTAAAAAAAGTAATCGGAACAAGAATCCTAAAACAAAATTTCATCTATGTATTTTTCAGTGTACTTATATACACATTAATTTTCTAGTGATGATGACATTTAGGGTAATACCTGTTCCCATTCCGAACACAGAAGTCAAGCCTGAATGTGCCGAAAATACTTGTGGGTTACCCTGCTGGGAAGATAGGTTGTCGCTAGATTTTTTTTTATTAGAAAAACTAGCATAATTTTTTAGTAGTTAAAACTTTATTTACAACTCTTTTATTTTGATAAACATTAATAAATTAATAACAATAATAATAATATTTAAAAGTAAAATATAATAAAAGTATTTTATTTTTAAATGTTTTTATTATAAATTTTTTATATAAGGAGAAATAATTATGTCAAAAGTAACATGGAAACCAGGAACATTTTTATATCCAATACCAGCTGTAATGGTAAGTTGTGGAACGATGGAAAAATCAAATATTATAACTGTAGCATGGACAGGAATAATAAACACAAATCCAGCGATGGTATACATTTCTGTTAGACCAACAAGATATTCATATAACTTAATAAAAGAGCAAGGAGAATTTGTAATAAATTTAACTACTAAAGATTTAGTTAAAGCAACAGACTGGTGTGGGGTAAAAACAGGTGAAAAAGTTGACAAATTCAAAGAGATGAAGCTTCATAAAGAAAAAGCAAATTTTGTAAAGTGTCCTATGATAAAAGAAAGTCCGGTATCTGTTGAATGTAAAGTAAAAGAGATTAAAGAACTTGGAAGTCATACAATGTTTATTGCAGAAGTATTAGCAATAAATAGTGATGAAAAATATATAGATGAAAAAGGGGCATTTGATATATCAAAATGTAATCTTATTTCATATGCAAATGGTGGATACTATTCAATGGGAAAAAAATTAGGAAAGTTTGGCTTTTCTGTGAAAAAAAGAAAATAAAAAAATTTAAAAAATTGAATATTTTTTCATGCAAATCCATTGACATAAACGGAAAAAAGTGGTAAAATATTTTAGCGTATGTATATTACGGACATACGATCACATCGTTTAAAAAATAAAAAAGTATGGTAATTCGGAGGTGTATCTAAATGGCAGCAAAAGGACCAAGAGAAAATATAACATTAGAATGTACAGAATGCAAAAACAGAAATTATATAACTTCAAAAAACAAAAGAAATAATACTGATAGATTAGAACTAGTTAAATATTGTAAATTCTGTAAAAAGCGTACAACACATAAAGAAACAAAATAAAGATGAAAAAGCTATTTTAGGGAGGATACAAAATGGCTAAAAAAGAAGTAAAGAATAGTAAAGATAAAACAAGTTTTATGAAAAGTTTTAAGGCTGAACTAAAAAAAGTAAGTTGGCCTACACCAAAGCAATTATTTAATAATACAGTAGCTGTATTAACAATAGTTCTTATTACTGCGGTTATAGTTTTTGTATTAGATTTTACATTTGAATCTATGAATAAATTCGGAATAAACAAAATAAAAGAAACTGTAAGTAATTCAGCCACAAACAATGATGTGGTTGAAGAAAACAGCGAGGTATCAAATGGAACAGTAAAAGAAGGTACAAAAATAACTAACGAGGAAATAGCTGAATAAGATACAGAGCATGTAGAATAATTGTCTAAAATATTTTAAACAAAATATCAAAGGAGGCCTAAAAAAATGTCTCAAAAAGATTATGATATGAATCCAAGATGGTATGTTGTACATACATATTCAGGATATGAAAATAAAGTAAAAACAGACTTAGAAAAAACAATTAAAAATAGAGAACTTGAAGACCATTTCTTTGACATAATAGTTCCAATGGAGGAACAAATAGAAATAAAGGATGGAAAAAGAAAAACAAATTTAAAAAAAGTTTTTCCAGGATATGTTTTAATAAAAATGATAGTAACTGAAGAAACATGGTATATAGTAAGAAATACTAGAGGAGTAACAGGTTTTGTAGGTTCAGGAACAGACCCAATTCCATTAACAGATGAAGAAATAAGAAACATGGGATTTGATGTATCAGAACTAAATGTTGATTATGAACTTAATGAACAGGTTGAAGTTATGAATGGACCATTTGAGGGATTTGTAGGAACTGTTCAAGAAATAAATAAAGAAAAAAATAAAGTAAAAGTTCTAGTATCAATGTTTGGAAGAGAAACTCCAGTAGAGCTTGAGTTCTCACAAGTAAAAAAAGTTCAATAATATGAAGATTTAGAGGAGGTGCCAATAAAATGGCAGAAAAAGAAATTTCAAATATAATTAAATTACAAATAGAAGCAGGAAAAGCAACACCAGCACCACCAGTAGGACCTGCATTGGGATCAAGTGGTGTTAACATTATGCAATTCGTAAAAG
>CAKPQY010000177.1 GCA_934179885.1 uncultured Clostridia bacterium | reverse complement strand
TATTTACTCTAAATGGCCAATAAGTATCATCGCATGGATAAATATATTCTCCTCTATCAAATTGACCTAAACTATATATTATTTTTTCCATATATAATTTATTATCTAAATTAATGAGTTTATATTTATTTAAAATTTCTTCAATTTTTTCTTTATGCATATATTCCTCTCTTTTAATTTTTTAATTTATCGCCTTTATAAGATACTAAAGGTTCAAAAACTATATGGTGTATTATTGATTTTCAATGAAATTGATCCCATAACTCCGGTTTTTCTATTGCATCTTTTAAATTCATATAATATTCTCTTAGTTTTTTATTATTTTCATCAATAATCATTTTTTCTAAATATTGTAGCCTTTCTTCTTTTAGTTTTTCATATCCTTTTCTGCTGATATAAATTTCAGGCCTTTTATTTTTTACTCTTAATATATATCCATTCTTTTCTAAAAATATTTTTAATTCTTTACTTAGTTTTTCATCATCTTCTACTATTAATATTTTTGACATATCTTCTCACCGTTTTTATTATAACATACTTTTTAGAATTTTCACCTTACATTTTTGTAAGATTTCATATAATAAACAGAAAACCCACAAATATTTTAATATTTGTAGGTTTAAAAAACTAATCTTCTATTTCAATGTATTTTTTCTCTGGAACTTCTTTCTTTTCTTCTTTTCTAGGTATTTCTAGTTTTAATGTTCCGTTTTTGAAAGATGCTTTAATTTCTTCTTCTGTAACATTTTCTCCTATATAGAAACTTCTTGAGCATTCTCCAAAATATCTTTCTTTTCTTACAAATTTTCCTTCTTCTTTGTCTTCTTTCTCTGAATTTGTTTTTGCGTGAATATTTAAGTATCCATTTTCAATAGAAACTTTAATGTCTTCTTTTTCATATCCAGGTAAATCAATTGCTATCATATATTTGTCCTTTTTTTCCTTAATGTCTGTCTTCATAACTTTGCTTCCTTCATCTGAAAAGAATGGATCAATTCCAAACATATCCTCCCATAAATCAAATTCATTTTTTCTTCTTGGTATCATCATCATATCAATCTACTTCCTTTCCTTTTTATGTGTTGACACCATCATGTTTTCACATATATTATTGTAAGAGTTTTTCTCTTTACAATTGCTATTATATCGCTTTAATTAGCAATGTCAATAATAGAGTGCTAATTTTCACAAAACTTTCACATTTCTGACTGCCTTTATATTATTTTCAGATTTTTCAAAAATCATTACATAATTTTTTTATAGATTCAGCTATAATTTTAGTATTACTTGAATGCACAATTGCTATATTTATAATTCTCAACTCTTCATTTTTTTACTTATCATATTCAATTAAATTGTATCTTTTAAATATAGTAATTATCATACTATAAACCAATTTTTTGCCTAGTAATTCTCAAAATTTTCTAATTTACTTTTTTCTCATTGTCCATAAAATATTACTCATTTCTTTAATATACTTATTTTACATTCATTTATATCACAAAACAAGCAAAAAGAATAGTATTTTACAACTATTCTCTAGACTTTATTATTTAATTGTTTTTATTGCCTCTTCTGTTATTTTATCTTTATCAAATTTATTAATAAAAAATATAATAATTCCTACTATAATTAAAACTGCTGCATATAAAATTATACTCATTTTCCAATCACCTATTGCAAGATTTTCTCCTGCAAGTGTAGATGATATAACTGATGGAAATCTTGCTAAACTAGATATTAATATAAATCTAATTGGCTTTATTGGTAATAATCCCGCTATATATACTAACAAATCTTTCGGTGTACCTGGTATCAAAAATAATATAAGCATTATTAATTCTATTTTATTTGGATTCTGAAATAATTTACTATTTTCAATTTTAGCAACCTTTTTCTCATCACAAAAATCATATACAAATTTTCTTCCAAACTTTCTTACTAAAAAGAATATTGTTGTTGATATTATAAAAGCTGATACCATAATAAATATTGTTCCCCAAAATCCACCATAGCACATTCCTGCAAGTATTTCTATTGGTTCTCCTGGTACTATTATTAGAAATATTTGTGCTACTTGAAGTCCAAATAATGATAACAAACCAAACATTCCAGAATTATCAACTTTTTCTTTAAATGCAATCTGCCCTTCTATTGAAGACAAATCCTTCATTACTGGAAACAAATATGTTATTATTCCTATAAACAATGTTAATACTAATATTGCTAATATAATTTTAAATATTTTTATTTTTGTTTTTCTACTCATGCTACCCCTTCTTTTTTTGTATATGTCGATAGATTTTCTATTAAAATCTTCGCTACATCTAATTTTGTTTCATTATATTTTCTTAAAAGTCCATTATATATTTCTTGTAAACCTTCCACATTTTTAAAATCTTCTGGTTTTAT
>CAKPQY010000176.1 GCA_934179885.1 uncultured Clostridia bacterium | reverse complement strand
ACAGATTTAAAAGATATGTTAAATAAAACAGTAGAAAAGTTTGGAGATAAACCAGCATATGTATTTAAAACAGAAGAGGATGGAAAACTTAGAGAACTTACATATAATGAATTTAAAAGTGATGTAGATGGTTTAGGTACAGCTTTAATTAATTTAGGATTAAAAGATAAAAGAATTGCTGTTATAGGAAATAATAGATATGAGTGGGCTGTAAGCTATTTAGCAGTAACTAACGGAACAGGAATAGTTGTACCATTAGACAAAGCATTACCTAACAATGAAATCGAAAGTTTAATAATGCGTTCAGAAGTTGAAGCAATAATTTATACTTCTAAATATGATGAAATAATGGAAGAACTAAAAGACAAGAAAAATACAAATTTAAAATACTTTATTTCAATGGATTTAGAAGAAAGCACAAATGGAATTATTTCTTTTAGAAAATTAATAGAAAAAGGAAAAAAACAAATAGAAGATGGTGATAGAAAATTCTTAGATGCTGTAATTAATCCAGATATTATGGGAATAATGTTATTTACATCAGGAACAACTTCTCAATCAAAAGCTGTAATGTTATCACATAAAAATATTGTAAGTGATTTAATGGATATATCTTTAGTAGTGTATATAGATGAAAATGATAGATTTTTATCATTCTTGCCTTTACATCATACATTTGAATGTACAGCTGGATTTTTGTTCCCAATATCAAGAGGATCTTCAATAGCTTTTAGTGAAGGAATAAGACACATAGGAGATAATATAAAAGAATTTGAAATTACTATAATGGTATCAGTACCACTTTTATATGAAGGTATGTGCAAAAAAGTTATGAAGTCAATAGAAAAGCAAGGAAAATTAAAGACAGTAAATGTTGGAATGAAAATTTCTAATGGATTATTAAAAATTGGATTAGATGTAAGAAATAAATTATTTAAACAAATACATGAAAACTTAGGACCAAAATTAAGATTATTAGTTGCAGGAGGAGCAGCATTAGACCCTGAAACTGAAAAAATATTTAATGGTCTTGGAATAACAATGTATCAAGGATATGGATTAACTGAAACATCACCAGTTATAGCAGTAGAAGATGATAAATATAGAAGAAATGGTTCAATAGGAAAAGCTTTACCTAATTTAGATGTAAAAATTAAAGATGCAAATGAAGAAGGTATAGGAGAATTGCTAGTAAAAGGACCAACAGTTATGCTTGGATATTATCAAAATGAAGAAGCTACTAAAGAAACAATAGATGAAGATGGATGGCTAAATACAGGAGATTTAGCTAAAATAGATAAAGATGGATTTATATTTATTACTGGAAGAAAAAAATATGTAATAGTCTTAAAAAATGGAAAAAATGTTTATCCAGAAGAACTAGAAATACTAATTAACAAAATAGCAGGAGTAACTGAAAGTTTTGTATATGGAAAAGAAGAAGAGGATGGGGACTATAAGGTATCTGCTAAAATAGTATATGATAAAGAAATTATGAAAGACGTTTACGGAATAGAAGATAAAGACGAAATTAAAGAAAAATTATGGCAAGAAATTAAAAGAATAAATAAAACAATGCCTACATATAAATATATAAAAGAAATAAGTGTAACAGATGAAGAATTTATAAAAACAACAACCAAAAAAATAAAAAGACAAGAAGAAATGAAAAAAATAACTATGTAACAAAAACGTAATATTTCTGTAATGAAAATGTAAAATAAAAAAACTGCAATTCTATTGTAGTTTTTTGTTTTATATTGTATAATTATAAAGAAAACAGTAGAAGCAATAAAGCGTAAGATAAGGAGGTTGTTTACAATGTCTAAATCTGGCATAGTAAACGTGAGAATGGTAATCACGGAAGAAAAAATATTATCTAATATAGAAAAAGTTCAAAAAATGATAAATCCTAACAGCAAAAAGCAAATTGTTCAATTAGATGAGGATACATATTTTAAAGACTTAATAGAGTCAATAAAAACATATTTAATAGAATATCCTAAAAAGAAGAATTTCCCTAGTAGTGTATATAAAGCTGCCTATGGGTTAGTTGAATTTGCAACAAATCAATTTGAAGAAAATACTAAAAAAATAGAAGAATTAATAAGACAAAGAGAACAAAATATATCTTCAGCAGGACAATTAAAAGAATTAATTGAAGCAGTTGATAATAAAGAAGAAAACTGGAAAAACGATGTAAAAGATGCGGAAGCAAACTTTTCAGAAGATATAATTGATACATTGAATATAGTTGGAAAATGCAAAGGTAAAACTTCTCAAAACTATATGGATGCAATGAAACTATTAAATGCTAGAGTAAATAACTTAGAATCTAATTTACATATTGAAATAGATATGGAAAGAATAGAAGATAGATCAAAAGCATTAAGCTATATAGGAATAGAAATAGCAGAAGCTTTAAAAG
>CAKPQY010000175.1 GCA_934179885.1 uncultured Clostridia bacterium | reverse complement strand
GAAATTAATTTTATTGTTAATGAAATTGTTGCTGGTAAAAGGTTAGAAGGTAAAGAATATACAAACGGAAATATGAATAGAGAAATTTAATGTCCCAAGAGGGACGGTTCTTTTTTGGACATTTTTTATGTCAAAAAGGCCGTCCCTTTCGGCACGACCCTTTTGACAATTTTTATATTTGTTTGCTACTTAAATCAATTAGCAAGTCCATATTATCATCTTTAGCAGCTTTATTTCTTCTAATAGCTCCACACTTTTTACACTTAAAAACAATTACATATCCTTTTTTTCCGTCAATTTTCATGCTTACAGGTTCTAAATCTCCATGGCATTCTTCAGCTCTGTCTCCTGGATTTTTATCAACATGTTTTGAGTGTAAACAATATGGGCAATGATTTCTACATGAGTATCCAAGTGGTGGTACTTTTTTTCCACAATTTTCACATATAAATTCTTCGTCAATTTCTGTAAATCTACTATTTTTTAGCATTTATTACTCCTTCTTTTTAAGATCGGTGAATTTTGGACATTAGTGCAAGTCAAATGTTCCGCCTCCTATAAATTCTTTTAATAATGAATTGTTTGGTACATAATCATTTGGTATTTCTTTAAAATATTTTAATATATTTATTAATCTTTGTGCTTCTGCATATTCTTTATCATCATTTGCTATTTCTTCCAACAATGGCATTGCTATTGGTTTTAAAGCATTTAACTCATAAATTAGTGATGTATTAAATATTTTATCTGCTTCTTCTTGGTATGGGAATATATTTTTTTCTTCTCCTTCTGTTACTTTGTGCCATGTGTTTAAAGTATGTATTGCTGAATAGCTTCTAAATTGATAATCTCTTACTATTCTTCTTATTAATCTTGTGTCTGTTGTTGATATTCTGTTATATCTATCCATATTTAATACTGTTAATGCGCTTATATATATCTTGTATTTTTGTTCTTTTGGAATTTGACTTGTTAGTTTGTCATTTAAACAATGTATTCCCTCTATTACCAATATCTCATCTTCTGCTAGTTTCATTTTCTTTCCATTATATCTTTTTGTTCCAACAGCAAAGTCAAATTCTGGGACTTCTATTTCTTCACCTTTTAACAATTTAACAAGATGTTCATTAAATAGTTTTAGGTCTATAGCTTCTATACATTCAAAATTATATTCTCCATTTTCATCTCTTGGTGTGTCTTGTCTTTCTACAAAGTAGTTGTCTACTGATATTGTTACTGGTTTTAATCCATTTAATCTTAGTTGAATACCTAGTCTTTGTGCAAATGTTGTTTTTCCTGATGATGATGGTCCTGCTATTAATACCATTTTTACATTTTTTCTTTTTGCTATATCATCAGCTATATTTGCTATTTTTTTCTCATGTAATGCTTCTGCAAGCATTATTATATCTTGTATTCTATTTTCTTCAATTGCTTTATTTAATTTGTATACTGTTAAAACATCTAGCACAGAATGAATTTTTTCAAATTCTTCTAATGCCCATGATAATTTTTTTGTATCCTTAAATTCTGGCATTTCTGTTGGTTCTTTAGAACTTGGATATCTTATTAAAAATCCGCTATTGTATTCTACTATGTCAAATTTGTCTATAACCCCTGTTCTATTACTAAGCACTCCAAAACAATAGTTGTAATATTTTTCGCAATAATACATATATATTTCTTTATTTTCTTCAAAGTCGAATTGAAGTCTTCCTTTTGATGAATTTGTTTCTTCATAAAATTTTTCTGCTTCTTTTCTTGTCATTACTACTTTTTTTATTTCTAAATCTTTGTTTATAATCTCTTGCATCTTATTTTTTAAGTTACTTATAAACTCTTGTGTTATTTTTATATTGTCACATTTGCAGAACATTGCATTTCCTAATTGATATTCTACCATTAATTTTTCTCTTGGATATAAACTTTCAAAGGCTTTTCCCATTATATATACAAGTGTTCTTACATATATCTTCATTCCTTCTTTAGAAGATATATCTATTAGTTCTATTTTTGCATTTTCTTCTATTTCTGTTTCTAAATTTTTATATTCATTGTTGTATAAACATCCTACTACTTTATATTTGTTTTTTTCTATTTCTTCTTTGAATGCTTCATTTACTGTTAATCCGCTTTCTATTTTCATGTTTCTTCCATTATATTTTATGTTCATTTTTATCTTCTTTCCTTTCCTTATCTTTTGCCTACATTTCTATTTTATATCAATTTTCCTAATAAGTCAATTCAAAACTTATTTGAGTTTCAGTTTTTTCGAACTTGCTCCCCTCCAGCTTCCTTATCTATAATTATTGTATATATTCGTTCATTACATTCGTTTAGAATTTTTAATTGTTTAGCTTACGCCTCTTTCACTCAGGCTCAAAATTAATATAGTTCTATTTTGAAAATTTTCGAATGTGATTGGAGAGTATCTTAAAAAATA
>CAKPQY010000174.1 GCA_934179885.1 uncultured Clostridia bacterium | reverse complement strand
AAAAATGATGATGTAATAGATAGTTATTATCAAGAATTAGCAACATCAACACGTGGAAATACAACAGCAAAAAGTATAACAAATTTTAAAAATAGTGTATCTACAAACAAAGGATTTTATATAGGAAGGTATGAGGCAAGAAAGAATTCAAATAGAACAATAACAGAAGTTGGAACAGATACTGTATGGGATAGTATAACACAACCAAATGCAGCAACAGCGGCAAGAAATATGTATAAAGATGCAAAAACATTCACAAGTGATTTAATGAATAGTTATGCATGGGATACAGCTACATTATTCTTGCAAACATGTGGAGATAATCCAACATATTCACGCAAAACTTCTGTAAATTCTAAATTTGCAACAACAGGAACAAATGACACAACAAAATATACAGGAACACAAGATATTCAATGTAATATATATGATATGGCAAGTAACGTAGAAGAATGGACAACAGAAACCTATAGCGGTCCCAACGGTCCTTGTGTCATTCGAGGAGGCTATTACCACTACAGCGGCTATTACACGAGCTATCGCAACTACTGTAGCACTTCTATTAGCTACTCTTACATTGGCTTCAGACCACTTTTATATTTGCAGGTCTGAATTCTAAAGCCGTGTCTTAATCATATAAAATAAGCAGTTTTAAGTAGAGTACTTAGAACGAACATACCTAACGAATGGAATACGTTAGGAGTGGAAATTTATAGCAAAAATTGTAACGTTGAAAAAATTACGAAATAAAAAATTTGGAAAAAACTTGTAAAATAAATAAATATGTGCTAATATAATACATATAATAAAAATAAAAACATTAAAAATCCAATTAAAAAGCAAAGTATATATAATTAAAAGTTGCTTAAAAGAGAAAAGCATTCCAGGCTGAAAAATGCTTAAGCAAAGATATATAGAAATTTCACTTTTTAGGACTTCTTTTGAACAACTAACTTAAGTAGAAAGAAGCGGTTGCACCGTTAAAACTATAATAAGGTTAATTGTTTTAACAGATAAATAATTAATAAAATTAGGTGGTACCACGGAATAAATCCATTTCGTCCTATATCTATATATAAAGAAGTATATAGTAGGATGAAGTGGATTTTTTGTAATGTCCCAAAAAGAACCGTCCCCAATGGGACAAAAGGAGGAAAAAATGAAAGAACAAATTTCAAAAATCAAAGAGATTTCAATAGAAGAAATCAACAATGCTAAAGACCTAAAAAGCTTAAATGACATAAAAGTAAAATATTTAGGAAAAAAAGGTGAACTTACAGCAGTACTAAGAGGAATGGGAGGACTATCACCAGAAGAAAGACCAGTAATTGGAAGCTTAGTAAACGAAGTAAGAGATGAATTAGAAAAACTAATTCAAGAAAAAGAAGAAAAATTCCAAGCTGAAGAATTAAATAAAAAGTTAGAGGCAGAAAAAATTGATATAACACTTCCAAGCACAAAAATGAAAAGAGGAAGTTTACATCCAGTAAATAGAATAATTGAAGACATCGAAGATTTATTTGTATCTATGGGATATGATGTAGTAACAGGGCCAGAACTTGAAAATGATGAATATTGTTTTGAAAGATTAAATCTTCCAAAAGGACACCCAGCAAGAGACATGCAAGACAGCTTCTATATTACAGATGAGTATTTACTAAGAACACAAACATCAGCAGTTCAAGCAAGAACAATGATGACAAATACTGAAAAAACACCAATAAGAATGATTACAGCAGGAAAAACATATAGAAGAGAAGATGATGCAACACACTCACATCAATTTAATCAAATAGAAGGATTAGTAATAGACAAAAAAGAAAGAAATGTATCATTAGCAGACTTAAAAGGAACATTAGAAGTTTTTGTTAGAAAAATAATAGGAGCAAATTTGGACTTAAGATTTAGACCAAGTTATTTTCCATTTACAGAACCGTCATATGAAGTTGATGTAACATGCTTCAAATGTGGTGGAAAAGGATGTAATCTATGTAAACAAACAGGTTGGATAGAAGTATTAGGTGCAGGAATTGTACATCCAAATGTTTTAAAAATGAATGGTTATGATCCAGAAAAATTTGGTGGCTTTGCATTTGGTACTGGTATTGACAGACTTGCTATGTTTAGATATGGAATTACAGATATGAGATATTTGTATACAAATGATGTTAGATTTTTATCACAATTTGATAGAAAAGATGAAGAATAATTTTTAAAAGGCATAGTAATTAATTTATATAATTATTTTGATAATATATTGTTTTTTTATACCTTGGTGTCGCAATCTCCATATTAAAATAAAATGTATGTAGATTGCTCCAATTCGCACTCACATTTGTTCGTTTGAACGCTTACGCGGTATCTCAAAAACAATATATTATCAAAATTAAATGTTATAAAGGTAATGTTAGAAAAAATAAAAATTGGAAGGAGATTAGAAAATGAATTTAAGTATAAATTTTTTAATAGAT
>CAKPQY010000173.1 GCA_934179885.1 uncultured Clostridia bacterium | reverse complement strand
ATTGAAAATAATTTTGAAGAAAATGCAAAAATTAATTATACAATTGTTGATTTTGGTGGAAAGCACAGCATTACAAATTATTATTCTAATTTACAAGGCGATAATTGTGATAATCAATTAAACACAATTTATTTAGGAAAAGAAAATCAAATTTTTGACTTAAATTATATAGGTGAATTAAGAGGCAAAAAATCTAATATAGATATTGAAGTTCAAGGAGCTTTAAAAGACACATCTAAAAAACATTTTAAAGGAACAATAGATTTTAAAAAAGGTTGTAAAAAGGCTACTGGAAATGAAAATGAAGCCTGTATGTTATTATCAGATACAGCAAAATCAATAGCTTTGCCAATGCTACTTTGCTCTGAAGAAGAAGTTGAAGGTAACCATTCAAGTTCAGCTGGAAAAATTGGTGAAAAAGAATTATTCTATATTATGAGTAGGGGCTTTGAACTTAAAGAGGCTATGAAGTTGATGGTTAGGGCTAGATTTAATCAGATATTAGAGAAAATTGAAAAAGAAGAATTAAAAAATCAAATTATAGATGAAATTGAGAAAAGGATAGATTAGAACATGATAAAAAGAATATTTACAGGGAATTATGATACATGTAAAGCAGGTAATTTAATATCAATATCCGGAGATAGAGGGAAAAGTGCAGGGTTTAAAGGAAGAGCTATGCCAATATTAGCTCCAAAACGTAAATTTTGGAATGTATGGCATGATAATATAGGTAAAATTCCTGAAGAAGAAAATGATAGATATTATTTAGAACAATATCACAAAGAAACATTATCTAAAATAGATTTTAAAGAATTACTTAAAGATGAAAAAGATCCGATATTTTTATGTTATGAACCGGCTGAAATGTTTTGCCATAGAACAGGGCTTGCAGCATATTTAAATTTGAAATATGGAATTGAAGTACATGAAATAGAAATAGATGAAAATTTGAATGTTAAGGAAAATGAAATGCTTGCATACGTTTGGAATATAATGAGAGATATTGTAAACAGAGAATTAGAAGAAAATAATAAAAATGTAAGAAAGGAATATGAAAAGTAATGAATCTAAAAGAAATAAAAAAAGATTTTCCGTTACTAGAAAATAATAAAATCACATATCTAGACAGTGGAGCAACAACACAAAAACCAATACAAGTAATAAAAGCAGTAGAAGAATTTTACCAAAAATACAATGCAAACCCACACAGAGGAGCATATTCATTAAGTGTAGAAGCAACAGAACAATATGAAAACACAAGAACAAAAATTGCAAAATTCATAAATGCAAAACACAGAGAAGAAATAATATTCTCAAAAAACGCAACAGAAAGCTTAAATTTAATTGCATATTCGTATGGGTTGGACAACCTAAAAAAAGACGACGAAGTTGTAATTTCAATAATGGAACACCATTCAAATTTAGTACCTTGGCAAAAAATGACAAAACAAACAGGTAGTAAATTAAACTATATGTACATCAATGAAAATTTTGAACTTACAGACGAAGAAATAGAAAGCAAAATTACAGATAGAACAAAAATAGTTGGGATTACACATGTTTCAAATGTTTTAGGAACTATAAACAATGTAAAGAAAATCATAAAATATGCACATAAAAAAGGAGCGGTTGTAATCGTTGATGCATCACAAAGTATTCCACATATGAAAATAGATGTACAAGATTTAGATGCTGACTTTCTAGTATTCTCAGGACATAAAATGCTAGCACCACTAGGAATTGGAGTATTATACGGAAAAAAAGAATTACTAAATAAAATGAATCCATTTTTAATGGGTGGAGATATGATAGAATATGTGTATGAACAAGAAACAACATTTGCACCATTACCAAATAAATTTGAAGCTGGAACGCAAAATGTAGAAGGTGTTATAGGATTAGGAGCAGCAATTGAATATATTGAAAATTTAGGATATGATAAAATACAAGAATTAGAAAAAGAAGTAGTTTCATATGCAAGACAAGAACTATCAAAATTAGATTATTTAACATTATATCTAACACCAAATGAAGAAAAACATTCAAGTGTAATTTCATTTAATATAAATGGAGTACATCCACATGATGTAGCAAGCATTTTAGATTCAGAAGGTGTTTGTGTACGCTCAGGAAATCATTGTGCACAACCACTTATGAGATTTTTAGGAATAGATTCAACATGTAGAGCAAGTTTCTATTTCTATAATACAAAAGAGGATGTTGATAGATTAGTTAAAGCTTTAGATAAAGCTTATAATATGTTTAAAAAATATATTGTAAAATAAGAAAGGTAAAATTTTAATGGATGATTTAAATGATGTTTATAATGAATTAATAATGGAACACAGTATGAATTCATACAACAAAAAGAAACTAGAAAATGCAGATTACTCAGAAGTAGGACATAACCCAAACTGTGGAGATGAAATAACATTAGAACTAAAATTAAACGGAAATACAATTGAAGATATGGCATTTTCAGGACATGGTTGT
>CAKPQY010000172.1 GCA_934179885.1 uncultured Clostridia bacterium | reverse complement strand
GGTGTATATGAAAGATTATATGGTAAACTTAAGAAATAGTTTAAAAGATGAAAATAGACATATGCCATTATTACAATGTGGAGCTGCAATAATTTTGATAAATAATAAAAATGAAATTTTATTACAATCAAGAGCAGATAGAAATTTATGGGGATTACCAGGAGGTTGTCAAGAATTAGGGGAAACATTTGAAGAAACTATAATTAGAGAGGTAAAGGAAGAAACTAATTTAGAAATAAGAAAAGAAGACTTAAAATTAATATCGGTAGTATCAGGAAAAACAAGATATAATACATATCCAAATGGAGATGAAGTTTACAATAACACGGTTTTATTTATGGTGAACAAATACAAGGGAATTTTAAAATATAATACTGAAAGTAAAGATATGAAGTTTTTTGCAATTGAAAACTTACCTCAAAATCTGATGGACAAAGATTTGGTAAATAAATATATAGAAAAAATAAATTAGGAGAAAATTATGTATTACACATATATGCTAAGATGTAAAGATAATTCATTATACACAGGAATAACAACAGATTTAGAAAGAAGACTAAAAGAACATAAAGAAAAAGGAGAAAAGACTGCAAAATATACATTAAGGCATGAAGCGGTAAAAATGGAAATTGCTTGGGAATCAGAGAATAGAGTTTTAGCATCAAAATTAGAATTTTATTTAAAGACATTAAATAAAAAACAAAAAGAAGAAATAATAAAAAATTCAAAATTATTAGATAAATTTTTAGGAAATAAAATTGAATATGAACTATATAAAAAAGTTGTCAAAAGGGACGCCCCTTTTTGACAATTATTCTACTCTTCTTTGAGTTCTTTCAGAGTTTCCATTGGTACTATTGCACATTTTTTCATATTCTTTACACTTAATTTTATAATCCATTTGCATACACATGTATCTATAATATAAATAAGCTTGCTCATATTGAGCCATAGGATTAAACATAGGGTCACGATAGATATCGTTCATATCAGGAGAAGGACCGCCTTGCATTTGTTGAAACATTGAAAAATCCATAAATGGTGGCATATTATTAAAATCTTTATCCATAAAATCAACTCCAATCGGTATCAATTAATTATATTCATAAATAATATAAATATTCTTAAAAAACTGTTTTTTTCCTCCGTCCCCAAATTCATAAATTAAAATTAAAAAAAGGAAAAACATTAATAGCAATAAAAGTATAAAAAGCAGCCAAAATACCATGCAATAATTTTCCATAAACATAAGGTTTAATAGACAAATCAGTTTTAGAAGTAATACTTAAAACTTGAAGTAAAACAGATAATCCACCAAAACCAAGTAAAAAGGCAGTTATAATAATATTAACTGAAATTGCCTTAATATTAATACTAGAAATAGAACTAATACCATTAGTAATTTCAAGTAGACCAGTAAGAATTCCAGAGATAAAAGAACTATCAAAATGTAAAAAGTCAAAAATAGGAGTAAGCATTAGTACTAAGCTCTGCAAAATACCACTAGCTTTTAAAATAGAAATTATACTAGAAAATATAACAACAAAACCGCCGATCATTAAAATAGTAGAAATACTGTTAGTAATACTTTTTCCTAAAATTTCACCTAAATTGGAAAAAGTAATATTTTTACATTTTTTGTAATTAGAAGTTTTAGTCCCAACATAATTGGGACTAGAAGAATTAAATTTCCAAAATCTAAAAATTATTCCAACAGTAATACAAGCCAAAATGTGAGTAATCAGCAATAATAGACCAATAGTAGAATTACCAAACATGCTAATTCCAACAGTTCCAACTATAAATAAAGGACCGGAGTTATTGGTAAAACTTAAAAGTCTTTCACATTCTTCTTTAGAGCAAATATTGTTCTCTCTAAAATCACAGGCGATTTTAGCTCCAACGGGATATCCACTAATTAACCCCATAATAAATCCAAAAGAGCCTTCACCGCTAATATTAAATAAAGGTTTCATTATTTTATTTAAAAATCTTCCTAATATATTTACAAAGTTTGTGTTCATTAAAAGTTCAGTTGCTACAAAAAAAGGAAAAAGTGAAGGGACAACTGAATTTGCCCATAAAGATAATCCTTTTTTTATCGCAGGCAAATTACTACTAGAAAATAACAGTAAGCATGTTGCAAAGGCTAGAAAAATAAGGGCTAGTATATTTCGTTTGATTTTTAAAATATAAAAATGACATTTAGAAAACATATAATCACCATATTAAAATTTATTGTATTAATTTTATTTTTATGATAATATAAAACAAAATTAGAAAGTGAAAAATATAAAAAATAATTTATAAATGAGGAGAATAAAAATATGCAAAAATTTAATTATCATACACATACAAGAAGATGTGGACATGCTGACAATAATATGACAGATGAAGATTTTGTAAAACTATTTATAAAAAAAGGTTTTACAAAGATAGCATTTACAGACCATTGCCCACAAAAGGAAAAAATAGATTTTAGAAATAATATGAGAATGGAATATAG
>CAKPQY010000171.1 GCA_934179885.1 uncultured Clostridia bacterium | reverse complement strand
AGCATAAATGCAATGTCTGATAAACTAGAAAAAACCATAAAACAATTAAGAGACACGAACATAGAACTAGAAAAAGACATTGAAGAAAAATCAAAATTAGATGAAATGAGAACAAGTTTTATATCAGATGTATCACATGAATTGAAAACACCAATAGCATTAATACAAGGATATAGCGAAGGATTACTCGAAAATGTAAATACAGATGAAGAAAGTAGAAAATTTTATGCAGAAGTAATTTTAGATGAATCAAATAAAATGGATAGATTAGTAAAACAACTATTAGAATTGATGAAATTAGAATATGGAAAACGAGAATTTAATGATAAAGAATTCAACATTCTAGAAGTTGAAAAAGAAGTGATCAGAAAATCTAAAGTTATGTTAGAGGAAAAGAACGTTCAAGTAGAATTAAAAGACACTGAGAAAATTAATGTATGGGCAGATGACTTTTATATTGAACAAGTAATAACAAATTATATTACAAATGCAATAAAAAATGCTAAGCCAGCAGATGATGGTCGAAAAATTATAAAAATTGAAAATGAAATTGATAATGAAAAAAATAAAGTTCACGTAAAAATATTTAACACAGGTGATAATATAAAAGAAGAAGATTTAAATCGTATTTGGAATAGATTTTATAAGGTAGATGAATCTAGAAATAGAGAAGATGGAGGAAGCGGAATAGGCTTGTCTTTTGTAAAGGCAATAATGAATAATTATGGAAATAATTATGGTGTTGTTAATAAAGAAGATGGAGTTGAATTTTATTTTGAATTAGATTTAAAAAAGTGAGACAGTTGGGAGAGCCAAAGTGTCTCACTTTTTGTCGAAAAATAGCGAATTTTGCGATGAAAAGTGCTTTACAAATGCAAAAAAAAGTAGTATTATAAATATAGTTTTAAATCAAAATACACGAAAGTGTTTTAATCTAAAAAGTTTTTTCGAAGAAACAAATCCAAAATTAAAACTAAATCTAAAACCAAAAAGGCAGGTGAGCTATATGAATGATTAGTTACACTAAAAGATACGTTAATATTGTAAGTCTTTTAATAACAATGCTAATATATATTTTTTTGAATGAATCAAATTTTTTTTTCAATAAAATTGATTTTAATATACACCTTATCTCTAATATATTTAAAAGAAATTTAGTATTAGTAGAATTAAATTCAAACAATGTTAATCAAAATACAAAAGAAGATACAGAAAAAAATTCAGAAATTCAAAATAATTACTCAGTTATACAAACAGAAGAAAACTCAAAAAAAATAATTGAAGAAAACAATTGGGAAATAATAATTTCACAAATATCATTAGAGGCAAGCATAGCTGAAGGCACAAGTAAAGAAATAATGGATAAATATGTAGGCCATTTTGAAGAGACCTCTAAAAAAGATGGTAATGTAGGGCTTGCGGCACATAATAGAGGATATGCAGTAAATTATTTTGCTCGAATTAAAGAATTACAAGAAGGAGATGAAATAATTTATAAATATAATGATTTTGAGAAAGTTTATACAGTTGTTGAAAATAAAATAATAAAAGACACAGATTGGAATGACTTAGAAGAAACAGAAGAAAACAAGATTACACTAATAACATGTGTAGAAAATGAACCAGAATACAGAAGATGTATTCAAGGAATAGAAAAAAATTAATTTTTGGCATTTAAATTACCCTTAAAGGCATACAATATATGTTTAAATATGTTGTATGTCTTAAAAATTATAGTTGCATAAAATATATAATTTATGATAAGATATAAAAAAACATTAAATCAAAGGAGAAAAAATATGAAAAAGAAAAATATAATAATTTTAGTAATCTTAGCAATTATAATAATAGCAATAGCAGGATATTTTGCAACACAAAAAATTCAAGAGAAAAACAAAAAATATGAAATAGAAACAATATCAGAATATAAATATTTTGTATTAAAAGAAAATGACAAATATGGAGTAATAGACGCAAAAGGAAACAAAATAATAGAAGCAAAATATGAAAATGTAAAAATACCAAATCCTGAAAAACCAGTATTTATATGCTATGAAGGAGAAAACACAAAAGTTATAAATGAAAATGGAGAAGAAATATTCACAGAATATCAAAATATAGAACCACTAAGATTAAAAAATATTTTAAGCGATTTAATGTATGAAAAAAGTATTTTAAAATATAGCAAAGATGGAAAATATGGAATTATAGACTTAAGCGGAAAGAAAATAACAAATGCAATATATGAAGATATAGACACACTTCAATTTAAAGAAGGAGAATTATTAGTAAAAAAAGACGGAAAATATGGCGTGATAAATATAAAGGGAGCAACAATAGTAAAAGCACAATATGACAAAATAGAAGTAGATAAATTCTATGAAGAAGGAAATTCATATAAAAAAGCTGGATATATAGTGAGCAAAACAACAGAAGAAGGATACAGATATGGGTATGTAAATTTAGAAGGAAAAGAAATAATTGAAATAAAATATAATGACCTATATAGAGT
>CAKPQY010000170.1 GCA_934179885.1 uncultured Clostridia bacterium | reverse complement strand
CATCAAGATAAAAGTTAATTTTTTCACAAGTTTCATCAAAAGTATCAGTATGGGGCTCAGTTTTTAATTTGAAATATTGCTCCATTTTAAAGCCATTAATATCAAACACAGCAAAATAACCAGGTTTTAACTCATAAATATCTTTAAAAGGAGTTAGTCCAGGTGTATGTGCTGGACCAATTCCAAATAATTCACAAATTCCTTGATTATCTAAAACTTTTTCAGTACCAGGATATTCAAATAAAGCTTTAATTTCAGAACCAAAAGTTAAAGTCCCATTTTTTATAGTATAAAATAATGGTTTAACACCAAAGTGGTCACGAGCTAAAAATAATTCTTTTTTTCTACTATTCCAAATAGCAAAAGCAAAAATTCCATTTAAGTGATTTACAACATCAGAACCATAATGAATATAAGCTTTTAATAAAAATTCTGTATCACAATGACCATTAAAGGAAAATCCATTTTCTGTTAAAGTTTCTTTTAATTCTTTAGTATTATAAATTTGACCATTATAGACAATAACATATTCACCATAAGAATATTTTTCTATCATAGGCTGTTTACCACCGTTCTGGGTCTATAACAATAAGTCTTTTGTGAGCAAGTGCCACGTTTTTATCTATGTAAAAGCCATCTTCATCTGGGCCTCTTTTTGAAAGAGTGGAGTTCATATTAAGCAAGATATTTTTTTTTGAAGATACATCATTTTTGAAATCTATAAAACCAACAAAACCACACATAAATTACCTCCAAAGTGGTACAATTTACAGTTTTAAAATAAGCCGTAAATTGTAACTCAAAGTTTTTTTATATTATATGCAAATGCAAAAAAATGTTGCTTTAAAAAAAATTATATGATAAACTAAGAAAGTAATAAGGGAGATGAAAATAAATGTACTTAAGAAACATAATAGGACATTTTAAAGTAATAACAAAACATAAATGGGTAGTGTTTAAACTGTGTTGCAGAGTAGGTCAGCCATGGAGAGGGCTAGTTCATGACCTTTCAAAATATTCACCAACAGAATTTTGGGAGGAAGTAAAATATTTTAATGGACATCATTCACCAATAACAGATTGCAAAAAAAACGAAGGTTATTCAAAAGCTTGGTTACATCATAAAGGCAGAAATAAGCATCATACAGATTATTGGGTCGATTTAAATGCACCAGATAAAACTCCAATTATACCATACAAATATGTTGCTGAAATGTTATGTGATAAATTGGCTGCTGGTATTATATATAAGGGTAAAGACTGGACAAAAGAATACGAATTAGAATATTGGTTACATGAAAGAGATAGGACTTTAGTAAATGACCAAGTTGAAAATTTAATAACAGATTTTTTTACACAAGTAAGTGAAGTTGGAATAGATAAGGCTTTGACAAAAAAGAATGTAAAAGAATTATACTCAAAATATTGTATTGATTATAATATAAAACAAGATGAAATAGATGAAAATAAAATAGCAATTAAATAGAAAAATATAATTTTTTTAAATTACACACTGCAAAAGAGTTGACAAAAACAAAAAATGCTTGTATAATTTTATAGTGCAAAAATAAATCGATAAAATTTTAAATAGGTATAAAACAATATATCTTTAAACAAGGGGGGAATAGAAATGGCACAACCAAAAAGAAGATGGTCAAAAGCAAGAACACACTCAAAAAGATCAACATGGAAAAAAGAACAACCAAACTTTGCTACATGCCCAAATTGTCATGAACCTATAATGCCACATAGAGTTTGCTCAAATTGTGGATATTATGATGGAAAACAAGTAGTAGCAAAAAAAGAAACTGAAAATGCGTAAGATAATAAAAATAGTACAAAAATTGTGCTATTTTTATTTTTTTGTAAAAAATTTGAAATTTTTGTATACTTTTTTAGATTAATGTGATATTATGTATGCAAATACAAAAGAAAGAGAGGGAATATTATGTTTGAAAAATTCTTTAAAAGATCAAGTTGGGTAGATATAGCTATTTCAGTAATATTTGTATTATTTGGAACATTATTAATAGTAAAACCAGATGAAACAGTAGGTGCTATTTCTATAATATTAGGCATAGTATTTATTGCTATGGGGGTTTTAAAATTAGTAGAATATTATACTTCTGATGCTAAAGAAGATTGGCTATTAACTATAGCATTAATCACTGTAATATTAGGTGTTATAATATTATTTGCATCTGATGCTATATTGTCATTATTTAGAGTGATAGTCGGTATATGGATTATTGCAACAGGAATAATGGATTTTCAAACTACATTAGTATGGAAAGAAGTTAAATCACCATATTGGACAGCTGCTGTATTATTCTCAATATTGATGATGTTTGCAGGTATTGTAATTTTGATAAACCAAAATATATTAATTACAACTATGGGAATTATAATAGTTGCTTATAGTGTATTAGATATTATTGATAGAATAATATTTATGAAGAAAATAAATGATTATAAAAAGAACTAATTGAATAGATACAAAAAAGAGCAAGAATTTGCTCTTTTTTTGTATA
>CAKPQY010000169.1 GCA_934179885.1 uncultured Clostridia bacterium | reverse complement strand
ACTTAGATGTTTCTTTTAAACGGAAACGGCTATGTAGTAATATATAGTAGAAAATAGAGAAATTCAACCAGACCTAAACCGTAAAATTTACTTAGGTTTTTACCATCTATATTTAAATTTAGAAATTTAATTAATGGCAAGCTAAAAAGCTTGTCTTAATTTATATAATAGGAAGTTCGTAAGAATTTTCATATAATATAAATGATATTTTATAAAAAGGAAGGTAAATAATTAATGAAGAAAAATCAAGAAAATAAAAAAGAACACTCGAGCATGAAATGGATTATACAATCATTTATAATAACATTTTTATTATCTTTAATATTTTCATATATATCAACAAATGGGGTATCAAATTTAAGTTTAGTACCAGCTATTTTGATATTAGTATTAGTAATGGTATTGGGAATATTTTTTGACATCATAGGTGTTGCAGTAACAGTTGCAAATGAAGAAGAATTTCATGCAAAGGCTACTAAAAAAGTAAAAGGTTCAAAAGATTCAATAAAATTAATAAAAAACGCACCAAAAGTTGCAAATATTTGCGCAGATGTTATTGGAGATATTTGTGGAGTATTAAGTGGTGCAATAAGTGCTTTGATAGCAATTAAAATTTCTAGTGAATTTGAAATGCCTTTTAATATTCAATTTATTTTAAGTGCTTTAGTATCTGCTTTAACAGTTAGTGGTAAAGCTTTTGGAAAAGAAATTGCTAATAGTAAATCAACTGAAATAGTACATAAGGTAGGAATTGTTTTAAATAAGTTTAGCAAAAAATAGATTTTTGGGTCAAAGGGGACGCTCCTTTTTGACCCAATTTTTTAACAAATGTATATCATGTTAAAAAGGAGGAAAAGCTATGAAAGTTTTAATTACAGGTGCTTCTTCTGGAATTGGAAGAGATATGGCAAGAGTTTTAGGTCAAAAGGGCTATGATTTAGTTTTGGTTGCAAGAGATGAAGAAAAGCTATTGGAACTTGCAAATGAATTAAAAGAAAAGGATAAAATAAAAGTAAAAACAATATCAATGGATTTATCAGTAGAAGAAAATTGCAAAGAATTACACAAATGTGTATCAGATGTGGATATCTTAATCAATAATGCAGGATTTGGGGACTGTGGAAATTTTACAAAAACAGATTTGAATAAAGAATTAAATATGATAAAAACAAATATTGTTGCATATCATATTTTAACTAAATTATATTTAGTGGATATGAAGGCTAAAAATAGCGGTAAGATTTTGAATGTTGCTTCAATTGCAGGTTTTATGCCCGGCCCATTAATGGCAACATATTATTCTACTAAATCTTATGTTGTTAGACTTTCTGAGTCTATTAGAGAAGAATTGAGAAAAGAAAAATCTAATGTTCAAATTAGTATTTTGTGTCCAGGTCCTGTGAATACTAATTTTAATAATGTTGCTAATGTTAAATTCCATATGAGAGAAGCTAATAGCTTTAATGTTGCTTCATTTGCAATTAAAAAGTTATTAAAAGGTAAGTTTTATATTATTCCTGGTTGGGATGTAAAATTGGCTAAATTTTTTAGTCATTTTGTTCCTAGTAGTTTGATTTCTAAAATTACTTATATGGTTCAGAAAAGAAAATTGAAAAAATAAAAAAATAGCTGAAATTAGCTATTTTTTTATTAAACCCCTTGACAAATCAATAAAAATAGTGTAAAGTATATTAGCATTACATTTTAAAAGAGGTAGTTGTTATGGATAAAAACGTTAAAGTAAGTATATTGTGCGATTTATATGGTAAATTATTAACTGAAAAACAATTTGAATTTTTAAATGACTACTATAATAACGACTTGTCACTATCAGAAATAGCAGAAAATAACAACATAACAAGACAAGCTGTTAGGGACATAATAAAGAAGGGAGAGAAAAAGCTTTTCGAATATGAAGAAAAGTTGTTATTTATGAAAAGGATGTTAAAACAAGAAGAGATGTTAAAAAAAGTTTTATCAGAATTAACAAAAATAGAAAAAAATTCATCTGATAAAAAAGTAGAACATATCTTAGAGACAGTTAAAAAAGAGTTGAATTGTTTAGTATAGGGAGGAAACCAAATGGCTTTTGAAGGATTATCTTCTAGATTACAAGAAATAACAAGAAAGTTAAAAGGAAAAGCAAGAATTACAGAATCAGATTTAAAAGATATATTAAGAGAAGTAAAACTTGCATTATTGGAAGCTGATGTTAACTATAAGATTGTAAAAGAATTTATAGCAAATATACAAGAAAAGGCTTTAGGGCAAGATGTGTTAAAATCATTAACGCCAGGACAACAAGTAGTAAAAATTGTAAAAGATGAATTAGTTGAACTTTTAGGTGGAACTGAAAGTAAAGTTAATTTTTCACCAAACCCACCAACAATAGTAATGCTAGTTGGACTTCAAGGTTCAGGTAAAACAACAACAGCTGGAAAACTTGCAAATCTATTTAGAAAACAAGGTAAAAAGCCATTATTAGTTGCATGTGATGTTTATAGACCAGCAGCTATTAAACAATTACAAGTTGTCGGAGCTCAATTAAATATCCCTGTATACG
>CAKPQY010000168.1 GCA_934179885.1 uncultured Clostridia bacterium | reverse complement strand
CTTTTTTTGCATTAGAAAAAGCAAAAACAGACTATTTCCATATAGATGTTATGGATGGAAAATTTGTAGAAAAAGACACATATCAAAAAATGTTAGAATATGCATCATATATAAAAAGAATATCAAATTTACCATTAGATGTACACTTAATGGTAGAAGACATAGATGAAGCAATAGAGGATTTTTCATCAGTTGAGCCAAATATAATAACATTCCATTATGAAGCTTGCAAAGATAAAGAAGAAGTAATGAAATACATAAAAAAGATACAAGATAATAATTGCAAGGTTGGTATAAGTGTAAAGCCAGAAACAAATATAGAAGAAATTTATGAATTTTTGCCATATATTCATATGATTTTGGTTATGACTGTTGAACCAGGGAAAGGTGGCCAAACTCTTTTAACAGATATGGTTGATAAAATAGCAAAATTAAAAAAATACATAGATGATAATAATATTGAAATTGATATAGAAGCAGATGGTGGTATTAATTTAAAAACAGCAGAGGCTGTAAAAAAAGCAGGTGCTAATATACTAGTTTCTGGGACTGCAATTTTAATAGCTAAAGATTATAAAACTATAATTGATGAACTAAGGAAATAGCCAAAGTAGCATGATTAAAATTTTAGAAAAAAAGAGAAAGTTAAGGTTTAAAACCATACTTTCTCGTTTTTTATTCTTTTTATTCATTGTTAGTATCTGTGTTTTCTGTAACAACTTCTTCTTTTTTAGATTTTTTAGGAAGTATAGAAGCAACTAATATTCCTAAACCTAAAACTGAAATTATAAATGAAATTAATCCGCCAATAAAAGGAATTTTTGTAATAGCCCAAATAACAATTCCAGATACAATTAACATTCCAAAGATGCCAAGATTTTTATTTATTTTTAATTTAGAACATACATAATTATTAGCAGTAATTGTAAATAAAGATTTTGACACAACAATAGCTAAAGTATATAATGCCAATAATAAGAATGAGAAACCACTAGTCAATTGTAATAATATTAAAATGAAACAAGCTATTGGTACTGCAACTAAAGTAAGCAATCCATAACCTAATATATTTAAAGTTTTCTTTCCTACATATTTATTTGTATTAGCTAAGAATTTAGGTGCTAAAACTAAACATACTAACCAAATTATTAATACAAATGCAAGGAATTTTCCTAAATCTAAAATATAATCAGCTATAATAGAGCGTATTGCTTTTCCTGATGATATTTTTTGGTCAGTATAATTTACATTCCCATTAACAACATTTTCAGGTATTGAAACTTCTGAATTAGAACTATAGTTTAAATTACCATATATAATGCCATTATTATTCTGGTCTGTATTAAAGTTTATAGTTTCACAATCTACAAAAGCATTTCTTCCAACAGCACCATTTACATTTAAAGTATTGCAAGCTACTTTTAAATCTCTATAAACATATCCGCTAGAAATTGTTAAATTTTGTGTCAATGCATAAACATCATATACAACACCTTTTATTTCAACAGTTTCAGCAATAGTAAAAAGATTACTGAACACATAGCCATTCTCATTAATAACTACATTTTTAGCTAAAATAAAAGCGTCTCCACCAATTTGTGAATTAATTGTAACTGTATCAGCACAAACAAAAAGATTTCCGTCTACAATGTAATCAATAGTGATATTATCACCTATAAGATACACATCGCTTTTTTTATAAGAATCTTCCTGAGATTGAGTATTAGAAGTTATATCTTCTATATTTTCTGATATTACATCTGTTTCAGATTCATCTGAAATAGGCATTGTTCCATAATCTTCACTACTTTCATTATCAGCTAAAACAAATGTGGTAGAAAATAGCAAAAATAATACAAGGAAAAATGCAATAATTTTTGTTTTGTTTTTTAACATAACAAATCCTCCTTTTTAATTTTTTATATGTCAAAATCATATATCTTTGATAGAAATTTGTCAATTATTTTTATATAAAATTTTGACAAGAATGTAATTTTAATATATACTATTCAAGATACTACAAGTTTAGTATTTGTAACTGTAAACCACGCAATAATAAAAGGTGGTGAAATTATGAAACATGTTAAAACTATTGGAGGAAAAAAATTAAGTCAGAGTACTAATTATGGCGGATGTGGCGAATGCCAGACATCATGCCAGTCTGCATGTAAGACATCCTGCACAGTAGGAAATCAGAAGTGCGAAAATCCTAAAAAGTAAATGATGTTTCAGAAAAGGGCATTTGCATATAAAAGTGCAAATGCTCTTTTAAAAATTAATAAAAGTATTGATATTTATTTTTAATAAATATAAAATTAAAAACGATATGAATATTTTATATAAAATGTATATTTTTTAATAAAATGTTAAAAATTTACAAAGGAGGAATTATAATAATGATTAAAGTAAAAAATGAAAAAACAATAGGACAAAAAGGAATAACACTTGTAGCGTTAATAATCACAATCATTTTATTGTTGATTTTAGCGGGAATATCAATATCAGCATTAACAGGAAGTGGATTATTTGGAAAAGCACAAGATGCAAAAGAAAGAACAATAAAGGC
>CAKPQY010000167.1 GCA_934179885.1 uncultured Clostridia bacterium | reverse complement strand
TGATAATTATAATTATATCATAAAATTTCACTAAAATCAAATTAAACTAGAAGTTTGTAAATGGCCGCACAATAAATATTGCATGCAATCATCAAATTATCAATAGAAATAAATTCATCAGTTTGATGGCACATATCTTTTTGACCAGGCAAATTAGCACCAAAAGAAACAAAATTGTCAAAAGCCCTTGCATAAGTTGCACCACCAATAGCAATTGGTTCAACATTTGAAGACGTTACTTCATTATAAATTTTGCAAAGAGTTTTTACCAAATAAGAATCTTTAGAAACATGCAAAGGAGCTTTTTTACCAGTAAACTCACAACATACATTTTCAAAATCATTACAAATTTTAGAAAATCTATTTTCGATTAATTCAAATTTTGTATCAATAGGGACTCTTAAATTAAGACCTATTTTTAAATCATTATTTTCAAAATAAAATTTTCCTACATTCAAAGTCAATTCACCAGATTCATCAGGGACATTAATATTTAATTTATTACCATTAAAATCAAGACCAATATATTTTGTAAATAAATCAAATATTGGAACCACAATATTATAATTTTTAAATAACTTATCCAAAACAATAATTAATCTAGAAATAGCATTTACGCCTAAATCTGGATGAGCAGCATGTGCTTGAGTTCCATGAGATATTATTTTTAATTCATTATCATTTACAATTTCAGTAGTAATATTAAAATTATACTCTGATATAAGATTATTAACAACCATATTTATATTAGAAGTTGTAATATTATTTTTAGTAGCAATATTACAACTACAATATTTAGGAACAACGTTTAAAGGATTATCATTGCAATTAATATTTTTCAAAACAATATCTTTATCTAAAAAGTTAGAATAATCCATTATTAAAAAAGGTGAAATAAGGCCCTTTTCAGCATATATACAAGGAAAGTCAGCATCTGGGCTAAAACCAATTGATGGAATTTCTTCATGTGCTTTATAATAATCAATACATTTCCAATCTCTTTCTTCATTTAATCCTAAAATTAATCTAACTCTTTTATTTATAGAAATAGAATTTTTAGTACAATAATCCATAACAGCCTTCATTGCATATAAACTTGCCATAACAGGACCTTTGTCATCTATGCTACCTCTTCCATAAATTTTATTATCAACAATTTTAGCTTCAAATGGAGGATATGTCCAATTTTCACCTTCTGGAACAACATCTAAATGCCCAATAATTCCAATTAATTCATCCCCTGAACCAAATTCTATATAACCACAATATCCATCAATGTTTTTTACTCTAAAGCCTAATCTTTGTCCTAAATCTAAAATATAATTCAAAGCTTTAACAGTATTTATACCAAAGGGTACATTTGGATTTTGCGATTCTTCATGTACACTTGGTATTTTGATTAATTCTTGTAAATTCTTAATAAGTACATCTTTATCAATATAATTTTTAAACATTTCATCACACCTTTCAAAAATTATTATAGCATAAATTACAATTAAATTACATTTATTTTATATTTATATTACAAATGTTGCAGGAAAAATACGTATAATATATAATAAATATATTATAGAGGTGATTTGTTTATGAAAAATGTAAAAATAGATGATATAGAAGAATTACAAGAAACTGCCAAAAAAATTAGAAGAGGAATAATAGAAGCAGTATATAGTGGTCAGTCAGGACACCCAGGTGGTTCACTTTCAATAGCTGATGTAATGACTGTTTTATACTTTCATGAAATGAATATAGATCTAGAAAATCCAAAAGATGAAAATCGAGATAGACTAGTATTATCAAAAGGTCATTGTGCGCCTGCACTATATTCAGCATTAGCAAATAAAGGCTTTTTTGATGTAGAAGAATTACAAACATTAAGAAATATAGAAAGTAGATTACAGGGACATCCAGATATGAGAAAAATACCTGGTGTAGATATGACTACAGGTTCATTAGGACAAGGACTATCTGCAGCAAATGGTATGGCAATGGCAGGAAAATTAGATAATAAAGATTATAGAGTTTATTGCATTTTAGGAGATGGAGAAATAGAAGAAGGACAAATTTGGGAAGCAGCGATGGCTTCAAGCAAATATGAATTAGATAACTTATGTGTAATAGTTGATAATAATAATTTGCAAATAGATGGAACTATTGAAGAAGTAATGAGTTCATATCCAATAGATGAAAAATTCAAAAGTTTTGGATTTCAAATTATAAATATTGATGGTCATAATATTCAAGAAATAATTGATGCTTTTGACGTTGCAAAAAATGTTAAAGGAAAACCAACTTGTATAATTGCAAAAACTATAAAGGGTAAGGGAGTTTCTTTTATGGAAAATCAGGTTGCTTGGCATGGAAAAGCTCCAAATGAAGAACAATATATACAAGCGATGAAAGAACTAAATTCTTATAAATAATGATATAGAAAATATACTTGACAATATGTTAAAGTAAAAGTTATAATATGAAATATATATAAACGAAAGTAAAAAGGAAAGGTAGATATACGCATGAAAAAACAATATGCTAGAACTGTTGAAGCTGTAGAGAGAGAGAGAGAGAGAGAGAGAGAGAGAGAGAGAGAGAGATTTATAATATAAAAAAAA
>CAKPQY010000166.1 GCA_934179885.1 uncultured Clostridia bacterium | reverse complement strand
CATCTGGTGCACCTTTTGTAATTACACGATATTTATTTCCAATTCTATGTATTGTTGTCATCATTTTTCTATTAGAATCAAAAGGAACTTCATTAACTCTTGGCATCAACATTTCTAGTTCATTTTTTAAGCTTCCTATATCTATACCTTCCTCTACAATAGCCTTTTCTGTAGGTTCACCTGATACAATTCTATTACCATTTTCCACAGAAATCTCACAATCTGTGCATAATGTAGCTAGTTCTGTTATAAATTTCTTATTTTGACTTCTAACATCTACAACTTTCATTTTGTTTTGAGTAAGTGTTCCTGTTTTATCTGAACAAATTACACTACTACTTCCAAGAGTTTCAACTGCTGGCAATTTTCTAATTATACTATTCTTCTTGGCCATTTTTGTAACACCAATTGAAAGCATAATTGTAACTATTGCAGGTAGACCTTCTGGAATTGCTGCAACTGCTAAACCTACTGATGTCATAAACATTTCAACTGGTTCTATGTGTTTTATTAAGCCCATTGCAAATATTATTACACATATTACTAAACACGCTAACCCAAGTACCTTTCCAACTTCTCCTAACTTCTTTTGCAATGGTGTTTCTGGTGCTTTGTCTTCTATAATCATATTAGCAATTTGTCCAACTTTTGTATTCATTCCTGTTTCTGTAACAACTGCTTTTCCATGTCCATTTACTGTAATACTTGCCATAAAAGCCATATTTTTCATATCACCTAAAGGAATATCTTTTTTACAAATTATATCTGCATCTTTTAGAGACGGCTCTGTTTCACCAGTTAAAGATGACTCTTCTATTTTTAAATTATGACTTTCTAAAATTCTACAATCAGCTGGAACATAATTTCCAGCTTCTAGTTCTATAATATCTCCATTCACCAAATCTTCTGCATTTATTTCTATTTTTTTGCCATTTCTAATAACTTTTGCAATTTGAGGTGTCATCTGCTTTAAAGCTTCAATTGACTTTTCAGCCTTAGCCTCTTGTATAACCCCCATCAAAGCATTAAACACTACTATTCCTATAATTATAATAGAATCTACGTAATCATTTTCTCCTTGCATTTTAGCAACAACTGCAGATATTATTGAAGCTATTATTAAAATGATAATCATAAAATCATTAAATTGTTTTAAAAATTTGATAAATAAACTCTCTTTCTTCTTTTCCTGCAACTTATTTTTACCATACTTTTCTTGCCTTTGCTTAACATCTTCATCTGATAATCCAGTTTTTTCATTTGTACCTAAACTTCTTAAGGTCTCATCTTTTTTTAAAGTTTGCCACATATATTTCACTCCTTTTTCTTATGAATATTAATAAAGTATATGTAGCTTGTACTTATTTATTACAAATAAATTAGTGATAATATATAATTGTACATCACAATCACTAACTTATTTTTTTGTCATATTATGTTGTAAGAGGTGTTTTTATGATAAACTCAATTTTATTAGCAATTTCAAGCAGCATAGATTCATTAGGAATAGGAATTACATACGGAATAAAAAATACAAAAATTTCATTAATAGGAAAAATAATTCTATTCATTATTTCTATAACAATAGCCTATTTTTCAATATTTTTAGGGAACTTTATACAAAGCATTTTTCCGCGTTTCTTAACAAAATTAATAGGCAGTGGTATATTAATTTTTATGGGAATATATATATGTTTTGAAGCACTAAAAAATAAAAGTAATTCTTCTAATGTTTTTAATAACCCAATATCTTCTGATTTAGATAATTCCAAAATAATCGATTCTAAAGAATCTTTATTTTTAGCAGTTGCTCTTTCTTTGGATAGCTTTTGTATTGGAATTTGTGGAAGTATTGTTGATATTAATTTAGCTCTATTTCCTTTATTAGTTAGTATTTTTCAGTTATTTTTTTTAAGTATTGGTACTTTTATTGGCATCCATATTAGTAAACTTTATAGATTACCCAAAAATATTTGGTCTATAATTTCTGGCTCTTTACTAATCATAATTGGACTATTGAAAAATTTTTTTTAAAAATTTTTTTTATACTTGTAAAATTATATACTTTTTGTTATAATAGCTTTACAAAATTTTTTGGAGGTATTGCGTATGGCACCCATAGTTTCAACATCAGCAATTACATTTCGGTTTGAGGATGAAGATTTTAAGATTTTATTGGAGGTAGCTCTAAACAATGGAAAAGTAATTTCTGTTTCAGATTCTACTCAAGCTTTCTTTAACTATTTACAAGATTTGCATCTTGTATCTAGCACTGAAAATATTTATACTTGGTTAGATTCTTCTGAAAACGTAACTTTGCAGTTTTTTTCAAATTTTCGAAATTCATATAGAATTAGAAAAAAAGCTGAGATACTCGGTTTAAAAGTTTTACCAGGTATGGCTTTTCAAAAAAGAAGACAAGATTCACTCATCAAATTGAAAGCACCTCGCATCACTACTAAATGATGCATTTGCATTAAAGTATATTGCAAAAAACGATGGAAAATAATTATTTCCATCGTTTTCTTTTATTTATTCAACTTCATTGATAACAATTTAGAAATACCGCTTTCTTCCATAGTAACACCATAAACAGTATCAGCAACTTCCATTG
>CAKPQY010000165.1 GCA_934179885.1 uncultured Clostridia bacterium | reverse complement strand
ACAAAAAACAGAGAGTAGTTCAGATCCATATTGGGATGATATGGCAGAAATGTTATTAAAATCATTAATATATTATTTAATAGCAACAAGACCAGAAGAAGAACAAAACTTAGCAAGTTGTGCTGAACTTGTAAGGGCGGCTAATAAAAATGGTGGAAGCAATTTGCTTTCAGACTTAATGAGTCAATTGCCTTATGACCATCCAGCAAGAATGTATTATAAATCAATTGAGATAGCACCAGAGAAAACTTATGGTTCAATACTAAGTTCTTTACAATCAAAACTTGGTAAATTTGATTCTAAAGAAATTGCAGAATTAACATCAACAGATACTATAGATTTTGAAGAAATAGGAAGCAAAAAAACAGCAGTATATGTAATATCATCTGATACGCATACAGCTTATGACTTTTTATTAACAATATTCTTTTCACAAATGATACAACAACTATATGATTATGCAGATCAAAATGGTGGAAGACTTAAAGAAAGAACATATTTTATATTAGATGAGTTTGCAAATATAGGTAAAATACCAGACTTTGACAAAAAAATATCAACATCAAGAAGTAGAGGAATATCATTTAGTGTTATATTACAAAATATAGACCAATTAGAAGCTGTTTATGAAAAATCATATGAAACTATAATGGGTAACTGTGATACACATGTATTTTTAGGAAGTAACTCATTTAAAACAGTTGAATATTTTTCAAAACAGTTAGGTGAAAAAACAATTGGAAGAGACAGCATATCAATAAATAAAGATAAACAAAATCATAGAACAGGGAAAAGTGTTTCAGACCAAGTAATGGCAAGAGCTTTAATGACACCAGACGAATTAAGAAGACTGGATAATGACTTATGTATAATTTTTGAAAAGGGATTAAAGCCTGTTAAAGCAAATAAATTCTATTATTTTAAACATCCTATGGCAAAAGAAATGGCAAAGCTAGAAATTAGCCATAATGATATAGGCGAAATTGATAGAGGTACATGGAGAAAATATAATCCATATAATCCTTATGTAGAAGATGCAGATGAGGAAAAAGTAAATAATCTAGATATAGAGTCTTTAGATGATTTGTTTGATGATATAGATGATAATAAAAATGCAGAGGCTTTAAAGTCAAAAGAGGATACAAACAAAGAGGGAAGATTATTAAATAGTATATCGGATTTAGATTTGGAAGATGCTCCAGTCCTTCCTCAAGATGAAGAAGAGGATACATATGATTTACAAAAAGAGCTTGAAGCTAAGTTTGATGAATTATTTGGGCCTTTGGATGAAAATTAAAATTAATATTTTGAATAAATGGAAGTTATGTAAAAAATATAGCTTCCTTTTTTTTATGACTTAAAAATAATCAGTTAAAATTTATATATTATCAAATTTTAATTATTCTAAACCAATAATATGTGAATTGAAAAAATGAACAAAAGTTTTTATAAAAATTTAAAATGTTCGCTTGTTTTTTAGTAGAGAATGTTATATAACATATTATAAATAAATGTCAAATATTATGGAGGAAAATATGAAATTTGTACATATAGCAGACATGCATTTTGATAGTCCATTTGTAAATCTTTCAGATAAAGAAGGATTAGGAGATTTAAGAAGACTTGAACAAAGAAAAGCATTTAAAAAAGTAATTGAATATATAAAAGAAAATGATATAAAATATTTATTTATTTCAGGGGATTTATATGAACAAAAATATATAAAAAAATCAACAATTGAATATATAAATAATTTATTTAAAGAAATTCCAGAAACAAAAGTATTTATAGCACCAGGAAATCACGATCCATATGTAAAAAATTCATATTATAATAAATTTAATTGGAATGAAAATGTGAAGATATTTAATTCAAATATAGAAAAAGTAGAATTAGAAGATGCAGATATTTATGGATTTGGATTTGATGATTTTTATTGCAAAAAAAGTGGAATTGAAAATATAGAAATAGAAGATAAGAATAAATTAAATATTTTAGTAATTCATGGTTCATTAGATGGTGGAACAATTGAAAATAGCGAATATAATCCATTGCCTAGAAAAATGTTAAAAGAGAAAAATTTTGATTATGTAGCTTTAGGGCATATACATAAAATTGATTATAATCAAGAAGAAAATCAAAATATAGTTTATCCTGGTTCTACTGTGTCATTGGGATTTGATGAATTAGGCTCACATGGTATGATAGTAGGAGATTTGGAAAAAGATAAGTTACAATTAGAATTTATACCATTAGATGAAGCAGAATTTAAATTAGAAGATGTTGATGTTACAGAAATAAATTCTAAAGAAGAATTAATTGAAAAAATAAATGAATTAGAATTTGCAGAAAATAATTTAATAGAAATTATTTTAGTTGGAAAAAGAAATTTTGAAATTGATAAATATGAATTATATAAATTAATTTCAAATGATAAAGTAATAAAAATTAAAAATAAAACAAAAATAAATTATAATTTAGAGAAATTAGCAAATGAGACTACTTTAAAAGGATTATTTGCTAAAGAAATGTTGCAAAGATTAAATGAAGAAAATTTGTCTGAAGAGGATAAAGAAATAATAGAAAAAGCAGTTGAAATTGGGTTAGAAGCATTGGAATAAATTGTTAC
>CAKPQY010000164.1 GCA_934179885.1 uncultured Clostridia bacterium | reverse complement strand
TTATAAAAGCAGAGAAAGTATACTATACACCAGAAGTAGTATACAACTATAGATTAAGACAATCTGATTCAATATCTTCAAGCTGTTCAAAGGAATATTTTTTAGGAATAAATAGAGCATATAGAATAATATATAATAATTTTAAAGAAAATGATAGACTTGATTTTTATAGGTTTTTCTATGCTAAAAGCATGAATTATATATTATATAAATTTATAGATTCAGAATTATTAACAGTTGAAGAAAGAATAGATATTTTAGATAAAATGAAATGGTTTTATTTATTAAGCGATGAACTAAAAGTTCCAACAATTTTAAAACCAGTACAATATATAATAGAATCAATTGTAAATAAAGATTATGCACAAGCATTAAAATATTGCGAAATTTTGGGACAAATAAGAAAAATTATGCCAAAGGAGGCAAAAGAAAAAATGTCAAAGCCAAGTGTAAATACATATAAAGAAATTGAAGAAAACTCTATAAATATGGAAATGTTAGAAAGAAAAGAAAAATTATTAAAACAGATGGAAAAAACTAAAATTAACATATTAGATATAGAAACATCTTTGAAAAAAATAAGAGACGAAGGAAAATCTGTTTCTCGATTTGGAGATGGAGAATTAGATTTAATTATAGGAAGAAATTTGAAATTCCAAGAACATAATGAAAAATTATCAAAAAGATTAGAAGAAATACTTAAAAGTAAACAAGACTTCTGTATGATAGGAATACCTGATGTAATAAATGGATTCTATAATTTAACAGAAGAAAGTGAAGAATTTTGGATTAAAAATATGGAAAGAACAAGAGATACTTGGCTAAAATATATTGATAAAGATAGAGAATATTGCACAGCAAATTTAACAAGATTATATATAAGATATAAAGATAAAAGCAACACAGGAATTCATTTTTCAATAATGAAAGAAATTTGGAAAGACAGAGATGTCTTAATATGTGAAGGTGAACAGACTAGAGTAGGTGTCGGAAATGATTTATTAGAAGGATGTAGATCAGTTAGAAGAGTAATATGTCCAGCAGAAGATGCATTCGAAAAATATGATGAAATTTTAAACATCTTAAAAAGAGAACCAAAAGAAACACTAATTATTATGGCATTAGGACCTACTGCAACAGTTTTAGCATATGATTTAGCAAAAGATGGACATCAAGCATTAGATATGGGACATTTTGATATAGAATATGAATGGTATTTAAGAAATGCAACAAAGAAAGAAAAAATAAATAACAAATATACAAATGAAGTTTCTGGAGGAAATGCTACTGAAAATGTTAAGGATGAAGAATACATAAACCAAATAGAAACAATTATAAAATAACAGGAGAATTTTTATGAAAAAGATAATAATTATGGGTATTCCACATCATGGAAATATAGGAGATAATGCAATAGCAATAGCAGAAGAAGAAATGATAAAAAAATATTTTCCAGATTATAAATTATATTCAATGCAAGAAAAATATTTAGATATTTGTGTAAATAAAGCAAAAAAATTTATAAATGATGAAGATATTATTTTATTACATGGTGGTGGAAATATTGGAGATACATATGAAAGACCAGAAAAAGGAAGAAGAGAGGTAATAAAATTATTTCCTAATAACAAAATAATAATATTTCCACAAACTGCTTATTTTTCAGATACTGATGAAGGAAAAAAACAATTAGAAATATCAAAAGAAATATATAATGCACATAAAAATTTAATTATCATGGCAAGAGAAGAAAAATCATATGAATTTATGAAAGAACATTTTTATAATGCAAAAATATACTTAACACCAGATATAGTAATGACATTAAATAAAAGTTCAAATAAAAATAGAGAAGGAGCTTTACTTTTATTTAGAACAGATAAAGAAAAAACACTAGAAGACCAAAATATAGAAAAAATAAAAGAAATTGTAAAAAATGCATTTGGAAAATATACAATATCTGATATGAATTTAGGAAGCGGAATTGTAAATATTGGGGGCAAAAAAAGAGAAGAAGTATTAAATAATAAATTTGAGCAATTTCAAAGTTCTGAAATAGTAATAACAGATAGACTACATGGAATGATTTTTGCAGCAATAACAGAAACACCATGTGTAGTATTTGGAAATTTTAATCACAAAATATCTGAATCATATAAATGGTTAAAAAATTTAGAATACATACAATTTTGTGATAATATAGAGACAATAGAACAAGCAATTAAAGAAGTAACAGAAGTAAAAAATAGAAAGTATGACAATAAATTTGCAGAAGAAACAATTGTTAAAATATTAAGAAGAGAAATTAACAATTAGACATGTGCCCAAAAGTGACGGTTCTTTTTGGACATGGACTTTGGCAGACAAAATTTTGCCAAAAATTTTGGATGACGATGAGCGAAGTGAAACTTCGCGAAAGGAGAAAAAATGTCAAATTTTGTACACCTACACATACATAGTGAATTTAGTTTATTAGATGGAGCAAACAGAATAAAAGATATACCAGTAAGAGCAAAAGAACTTGGAATGGACTCAATAGCAATAACAGACCATGGAGTTATGTTTGGAGTTATTGACTTTTATAAAGCATGCCAAAAAGAAGGGGTAAAACCGATAATTGGATGCGAAGTATATG
>CAKPQY010000163.1 GCA_934179885.1 uncultured Clostridia bacterium | reverse complement strand
CTACTATATTCTGAGCCAGGTCCTCTCTTCCATTTACCTTTCCCATATTTGGCATCCAATTTACTTTACCTGACACCAATGACATTGAAAATCCGTGGTCTTATTAGGCGGTTACCTTACTCTAAGAGATTTCCTCACTTCACATTATTTTATTTATTTCTTTAATTTTACTTCCTTATCTTTTCTAAATCTTCCTTAGTCAAATAATCAATCACTGATATTGGTTCATCTAAATAAGAAAATTCTGTTATAACATCTTGCCTGCCTTTTCTTTTATATTTTATTTCAAGTATTGATTTATCATTCATATGATGGTAACTATAATCAAAATATTCTAACATTGATGAATCTTTATTTTTAATCTCTGTCTTACTCATACCAACTTTTATATCCTTAAACAAAGCCATATCTGCAAGTTTTGAAATAAGACATCCGTCAATCATATTATAGTTTTCGTTATCATACAACAAAAACAAATATTGTTTTCCCTCCACTTTAGTAACCGAATAATATTTGCCCTTATTATATTTGATTACATCTATAATTTCATTCTTTTTTAATTCATTTATATTATCTACAGCCGACTTTCCCATTACTGCTACATTAGGACAATTTAGTCTTTCTATTTCTTTTGACAATTTATGTTCTTTTAAAGTTGCTATATCTACATCATTATTATAATCTAAAATTGATTTCTTTGTTGAATTTATCTCTTGATTGCATCCTACAAATAAAATAATTAACGCACAGCTTATCCATACTATGATTTTTTTCATTTTTTATTTAATCCTTTATCATCATATATTTTATGGCACTATCATAAAAACCTGTTTGATATACTACATATTTATCTTTAATTTTATTATATTTATACATATCCCAAGAAGTATTACTTGGAGTTCTTCCACCTCTATATATATTTCACGGTGTCAGGTGTTATAAAGTGTACTTTATTCATTATTTATGATTATTTTATTAATCTAAATTTTTATTGACCTTACCTGACACCAATGGTGTGCCTGTTACCGTAAATCTTTCAGCCTACTTCGTAGTAATCGAACTTATCTTACTCCAAGAAGAATGATACTTTCCTTCATAAGTGCGAATACGTACATAATATTTCTTACCTGACTTTAAATTATTAATAGTTGTCTTCGTAGTCATTGATTTTTTAATTTTGATGGTACGTACATTTTTCTTAAACTTATTATCTGTTGAAATCTGAATCTGATAACCTTTTATGTAATCGGTCTTTTTCCAAGTTAACTGCACAGATGTTTTATTCACTTTAACAGATTGGATTTTTGTTGTTCTTAAAATAGTAGGTTTTACAATCCCATCTGTACAATGAATCGCTGCTTGATGAATTGCTTCACTTGGATGCATATTTCCCCAAATTTCAATTTTCTTCCATTGTGCTTTTGTACCTTTATAAGTAATATCTGTTAATTTAGAACAATTATCAAATGCATCTTCTGCAATGCTTGTCATACTTTTAGGAATGACAACCTTTGTTAGATTTTTACAATCAGAAAAAACTACCGTGTTCAAATACGTTAATCCCTCTGGAATTGTAATACTTTTTAAGCTTTTACAATACATGAATGTCATCGCACTAAGGTCTGTTATATTCTTAGGAAGTTTAATTTCTTCTAAGCTTTCACAACATGCAAATGCCATATCGCCAATATAAGTTATATTTTTAGAAAGCTTAATATCTTTCAAGCTCTTACATTTAAAAAATGTACCTGCTTCAATTTTTGTCATCTTCTTTGAAAGTGTTACACTTTTTAACTTACTGCACCTTTCAAATCCACCTGCTTCAATTTTTGTTACGCTATCTGGAATTGTAACGCTCGTTAAACTTTTACAATTCTTAAATACACTTTCTGCAAGGTAAGTTGTTCCATTTTTTACTTTATAACTTCCTTTTATTTTCTTTGAATTAACCTGAACTAAACAATCATTCAAATACAATGCATTGTTTTTCCAATTTTTACTATTCTTATAATAAGCAGTCTTTTCAAAGACTTTTTCTCCAACATATTTTAAATTCTGAGAGATATTGACCTTTGATAAATTCGTACAGCCATAAAATGCCTTAGAACTAATTCCTTTTACGCTCTTTGGAATGGTAATCTCTTTTAAGTTTGTACAATTAGCAAATGCTGAATCAGCAATACAAGTCGTTCCTTCTTTTACCTGATAACGATCTTTTACTTCACTTGGTTTTACTGCAATAAGGGAATTAGAAATATATAAGCTTCCATTCTTCCAATTCTTAGGATTTTTATATAAAGCAGTATTTTTAAATACTCCTGCCTTAATATCTTTAATTGTATTTGGAAGTGTCACCTTCTTTATATCTTCACGTCCATAAAATGCATCTTCTACAATGCCAACAACTGTAAATCCATGTATTTTAGAAGGGATTTTAACTTCTGCACTATCTCCATAATATGCATTAATAACAACTGTTTTATCATCGGCTTGAGCAATACCAAAATCATAAACACTATTTGCATGAACAGTAAGCTTGAAGCCTCCTAAAATCGCCAATAACATAAAGATTGATACTAAAGTACCTAAAACTTTTTTCATCCACGTATCCTCCAAGTTCTTATTAATTTTATTTTTCTCATTTTTAAAAGATTCTTAAGTGTATTTCACGGTGTCAGGT
>CAKPQY010000162.1 GCA_934179885.1 uncultured Clostridia bacterium | reverse complement strand
ATCTATAACAAATCTTTCATCACCTTGTGATATGCATCCTACTGGGCATTCTGCTGCACAAGCTCCACAAGATATACATTTATCTGTAATTTTATATGCCATTTTACTCACCTCCTAAAACTTTCTTGTCTTCTTGTTCTAATTTTTCAAGCTCTTCTAATTCTTTTTTATTTTGAATTTCTTCTTCATCTATTTGTTCTCTTGCAACATCTTTGATAATTTTAACATCTTTTGCATCGTATTTTTTATATGTATATACTCCATCTTCATTTTTAAATTTGATTCTTAATTTTTCTTTTAAGATTTCTATACTATCTACTTCTCCCTCTCCATCTTCTGTTTTTACTATTGCACCTATATTGGGAAGATGTTGAAGTTTTTCTTCATATACATCATTTTCGTATTTTAAGCAACACATAAGTCTTCCGCAGTTTCCTGATATTTTAGATGGATTTAATGATATGTTTTGTTCTTTTGCCATTTTTATTGATACTGTTTCAAAATCGCTTAAAAATGTGCAACAACATAATTCTCTACCACATACACCATTTCCGCCTATTCTTTTTACTTCATCCCTAACACCTATTTGTCTCATTTCTATTCTTGTTTTATATATAGCGGCTAAATCTTTTACTAAATCTCTGAAGTCAATTCTTCCGTCTGCTGTGAAATAGAATATAATTTTGCTGTTGTCAAATTTGCATTCAACTTCTGTAAGTACCATGTTTAATTTGTGCTCTTTTATTTTTTCTTCGCAAACTTTAAATGCTTCTTTCTCTATTTTTTTACATTCTTCATGTCTTTTTGTATCTTTATAAGTTGCTATTCTTAATATCTTTTTTAATGGAGCTACTATTTTATCATCTTCTACATATCTATTAGGAATTAATACTTCTGCATATTCTTCCCCTTGTGAAGTTTCTACTATTACTTTATCTCTTTTTTTTACTCTTAATCCTTTTGGATTAAAAAAATATATTTTTCCTAATTTTTTGAATCTTATTCCTATGATATTTTTCAAATCTAAATTCCACTTCCCTTCACTCATTTTGCTCATTAATAATTTACTTGTTCCCATAAATTTAATAACATATTATCTATACACATATCATAATTTGCATTTGATTGTAATCTTCTTTTTGTATCTTCCACTATGTTTATACAATTTGCATATTTATTTGATTCTTTTGCTAAATTTATAAACACTATATTCATATAATCAAGTATCTCAAATTTTTCATCTTTTGCTTTATATATTGGTTCTGACATATTTAGTATATCTATCTTATCTTTATTTTCTAAACTATATATTATTTGTTCAATTCTTTCGTATTCTTCTTGCTTGTCTTGCAACTGAAGTGCTTTTCCTATGCTTCCCTGAAACGCATCTAACATTACTTTACTGTTTATTTTTGTCTGATAATTTTCTTCTAAAAACACTTTTATTTCATCATTTGATATTTTATTAAAATGTAATATCATACATCTTGATTTTATAGTGCTTAGAAATGCATTTTCATTTGAGCCTATTAAAATAATTGTAACAAATTCTGGTGGTTCTTCTAAAGTTTTTAATAAACAGTTTTGAGCTTCTGATGTCATCTTGTCACTATCATTTATTATATAAACTTTTCTACTCGAAATTATTGGTTTTTCAGTAACTTTACTTTGAAATTCTCTTATTTGCTCTATTTTCAAACTATTTCCATCTGGTTCTATCATTTTAAAATCCGGATTATTATTTGTATCAAATTCTATACAAGATTTGCATTTATTGCAATATTTATTTTCATCAGTACATAAAATCATTTTAGCAAATTCTTTTGCTATTAATTTTTTTCCAATTCCATCTGTTCCTAAAAATAAATAACTATGAGATGTCTTATTATTTTTTACTGAATTTATTAGTAATTCTTTTATTTTATCATTTCCTAATATATTGTCAAACATCCTAACTCCTTCAATTTAAAATTTATATTTTACTCTACTTTTCCCAACAAATTCAATGGCCAAATTCTAATCCAAACTTTACTTTCAATTTTTTCTAATGGAATACAACCAAAAGCTCTACAGTCTGTGCTATGATTTCTATTATCTCCCATTGCAAAAACACAATTTTCTGGAACTATAAAATCAGAGAAACCAGCATCATCAACATCTGTTACAATACCGTCTTGTAAATAATCTTCTTGTAATTTTTCACCATTTATATAAACAGCTCCATTTTTAATTTCTACATGCTCTCCTGGTAAAGCTATTACCCTTTTTATATAACTGTCTTTTCCTAATTCTAGCACATAATATACGAATTTATTCCATACACCTGTAGGCTCTTTTTCATATTTTGCAACTGGATTATTTTCATCTATCTCACTATATGAATATTGTTTTTTACTTGGAGCTTCAAATGTTATTATATCTCCTCTTTCAGGTAATTTTTTCGTTGTTCTTCCCCAACTATTAAGCCATAATCTTTGGTCTTGCACTAGTGTTGGATACATTGATACTTGTTTTACTATTGTTGGCGTTCCTATAAAATATCTAAATAGTAACGCTAATATTACTGCTATTACTATGCAAAAAATCCATTCTAATATATCTTTTATTTTTTCGTTCATTTATATCAATCTCCTAACAATTATCTTATTTTTACATCCTATACATTATACATTAATATAAA
>CAKPQY010000161.1 GCA_934179885.1 uncultured Clostridia bacterium | reverse complement strand
CAGTTGAAAGAACAGCTCAATATTTAAATAAAAAAAATAAACCTAAAGAAAAATATAATCAAGATTGTATTAATAGAAAATATGTAATTAATAAAATGATTGAATATATAGAAAAAGACGGATTATCTGAAGAAGAAGCTTTAGACAAAATGATGAAAGAACCTGTAATTAAAGAATTTGAATATCTTGAAAAAAATGGACTTGATATAAAAGAATGTATTAGAAATTGGGCAAAATTAAGAAATAAAAATCCTAATAGAAATTATTATATCAGATAACAAAAACAAAAGGGAGCCTAATTAATGAACAAAGAAGAATTAGAAAAAATAAAGCAAAAAGCTTTAGAAGAACATATACCAATAATAATGGATGACACTTTAGAAGTAATAGAAAAAGAACTAAAAAGCAATCCACCAAAAAGGATATTAGAAATAGGAGCAGCAGTTGGATATTCAGCAATGTGTTTTTCAGAATTTTTAGCTGAAGATGGAAAAATAGACACAATTGAAAGAGATGAAGAAAGAATAAAAGAAGCAAAAATAAATATTAAAAATGTTGGAGTTGAAGAAAAAATCAATTTATATGAAGGTGATGCAGTTGAAATATTACCAACTCTAAATGAAAAATATGATATGGTATTTATAGATGCAGCAAAAGGGAAATATCCATTTTTTCTAAAAGAATCATTAAGAATAATAAATCCCAATGGTATAATATTTGCAGATAATATTTTATATAAAGGATATGTTATGAGTGATTATAATAAACATAAGCAAAGAACAGCTGTAAGGAATTTAAGAGAATATATAAAAGAAGTATCTGAAAATCCTAATCTTGAAACTGAAATTTTAGAAGTTGGAGATGGATTAGCAATTAGTAGAATAAAATAAAAAATCGCACCAAAATAAAATTGGTGCGATTAACTTTTAGAAAGTTTTTTGACGTTGCATGATTTTCAAAGCTTTTTCAAGCCCTATAAAATCAAATACTTCATCATCATTAAAAATGCCATATCCGGGCATTTTTATTTTTGCCCTATCAAAAGATAGGCCCGTTTCTGAATATCTAGTACTTTTATATGAATCATGTCCAGCTGCTGAACTACTTTCGGCATGCATGTGCATATCAAATGTTCGAATTTGCACTTCAAAGCATCTGCCATACGGATCTTTGAAGATAGCATGCAAAGACTGATACCCACTCTTTTTTGGATGCAGGATATAGTCCTTTACCAAATGATGATATTCTTTAGGTAAAAGTGATTTTTCCGGAACAATGATTTCTGGAAAATTACTTTTATCGAATCCAGCTGTGTCGAAAGCAGGAGTTGAGGAACACGGGGTGAAGCCTTTAACAATCATAAAATCTATGATTTTAGTCATTAAATTATAACATTTTTTAATGGCCAAAGGGGAATTACCCCAAAAAGTTATGATTCTAAAGGCTAGGAAATCACGTAATTCATCCAGAGACTTATTTTGACTTAAGTAAAGATTAATTTTTGCCTCTGCACTTACAAATGATTTCCTCCTTCCTTCAAAATAGAACCGTAAATTCGGTTCAGAACTTTCAATAACTTTATATAAGTCATTGAAAGTTCTACGAATTGATGCTAGAAGTTTTTTATCGGTTATAATATTCCGATACTCTTCTAACTTCGTAGCATGTAGCATATTATCTACACTGCTAGCTTTTCGCAGAGCTGCTGAATATTTTTTCACCAGCTCTGGTATACTTGTTGAAGAATATAAAAATTCTTCAACATTCACTTTTTTACTCATATTTTTCTTCCTTTCTAAAGTTTTAAAACATGTATAAAATAATTATAACACATTATTAACATAAATTCAAATTGTTGACAACTTAAAGGCTTATGAGTATAATAATTAAGAACAATTATATAAGAGAAGAGGAATATATATGAAAAAAATAGAATTATTAGCACCAGCAGGATCATTTGAAAAAGCAAAAACAGCATTTAAATATGGAGCAGACGCAGTCTATTGCGGAACATCATCATTATCATTAAGAACAAGAGCCGATATGGATAACAATGACTTAATAAAAACAATAGAATATGCACATAGCATCGGGAAAAGAGTACATGTAACATTAAACATATTTGCATGGGATGAAAAATACGAAGAAATAATAGAAATGGCAAAAATATTAAATGAAGTAAAACCAGATGCCATAATTGCAGCAGATGGAGGAGTTATAGAAACATTAAAACAATATGCACCAAATGTACCAATACATGTAAGTACACAAGCCAATATAGTAAGCTTAAGAGATTGCAACTTTTGGTATAAAAATGGGGCAAAAAGAGTAATAATGGCAAGAGAAATAAACAAAGAACAATTAAAATATATAATGGAAAACAAGCCAAAAGATTTAGAAATAGAAATGTTTGGACATGGCTCAATTTGTTTTGCATTTTCAGGAAGATGTTTTTTAAGTGATTTCTTATGTGGAAGAAGTGCAAATTTAGGAGACTGTGCGCAAAGCTGTAGATGGTCATATAATTTATATGCTGAAGAAAAAAATAATCCAGGCCAGCTTATGCCAATAGAAGAAAGTGAATATGGAACAAGTATATTCTCCTCAAAAGACTTGTGCTTAATAAAAGAAATACCAGAAATAGTTGATATGGGAATAGATAGTTTAAAAATAGAAGGAAGACTAAAAACAG
>CAKPQY010000160.1 GCA_934179885.1 uncultured Clostridia bacterium | reverse complement strand
GTTCCATATATTCCATCTATATTTCCTTTATAATATCCCCATCTTTTTAATTTAGTTTGAATTTGTGTTACTTCTGAGCCTCTTGAACCATATTTTGATAATGCTTCTATTGTAGCATTTTGTTCTTCATATTTTTTATAAATACATATTGAAGTTGTTAATGTTATTGCAATTAAAAATATCGCAACTAATATCATTATTATTTTCTTTTTATTTTTTAAAATTTTAACCATAAAAAACCACCTATTAATAAAAATAATTTATCTTTATTTTTATCAATAGGTGGTTTTTTTATACATTTTTATTTATTATGAAAGTAATTTCAGACTTCTCTAATAATAAAATATATAAAGTGGTCAGAATTATTTACGAACAGTATCTGCATAAAATAGTTTCTAATCCGACTTGCAAATCAATTTTTCCGCTTTTAAAATTATAATCTAAATCACATAATTCTTGTAAAATACTTCTTAAATCTCTTTCATTAAAATATTTAGACTGAACTTTATATTTAGTTGTTAAAAACATTTGATTTGGCTTTAAATTTAAGCTAGAAGCTAAATCCTCATTAGTGTTTAACGCTATTTTAGTTATATATAATTTCTTAAAATGATTATATAATGTTATTAAAATTTTTGCTAAAGGCTCTTTTGCATATATTAAATTTTTCAAAACTTGCAAAGCTCCTGTTATATCTTTTTTGCCTAAATCATCTGTTAAATCAAATATTACACTTTCTAATTTTTTTATTGATAATTTATCAATATCTTCTTTTTTTATAGTTCCATTTTCGCCAGCATATTCAATTAATTTTCTAATTTCATTTATTAAATCTTGCATATTAGTACCACAACATTCAATAAAATATTTTATTGTTTGAGAATCAATATTAACCTTATATCCATTACAAATTGTCTTTATTCTTTGCTCTATTTGAATAGGCTTTTGGAAATCAAATTTACAAACAGCTCCATTTTTTTCAATAACTTTATAAAGTTCTGATTTGCTATCTGCCTCTTCTTCAACAAAAACTAAAACAACAGATTCATTTATAATTTTCATATTTTCATCAATATATTGAGCTAATTTATCTTTTAATTTAGAAATATCACCTGTTTTTTTCTTTACATCTTTTCCAAATAATCCTGTATTTCTAGCAATAATTAATTTCTTTTCATAGCCAAAGCTTGGTGTTTCTATGTCAGAAATTATCTCTGATACATTTTGCTCATCTATTAAAATATAATTTATACCTTTTATGCATTCACCAAATAATGCTTTTATCTTTTTTAAGTTGCTTTCTAATAAGAATAATTCCTCTCCATATAGAAGGTATAAACTATTTAATTTTTTTGAATTTAGTTCTTTTTCTAAATTTTCTATTGTCATTTTTTCTCCCCCTGTCCCTAATGGGTCACTATCCTCAAAATTTCTGCCACGCTCCAAGCTTGTGCAATTGCTCCTTTTGGATCATATGGTTTTACTGAATCATAAATTTCTGCAATACTTCCTATGCATCCTCTTTGACTAACTTCTTTTTCAAATGTTTTTGTTGTTTTTTCTACAAATGTTTTTAATTTTTCTTCTAATTTTGCTTTGTATGTTTTTCTTTTTTCTGCTTTTATCATATTTCTTAATGAATCATAATATAATCCAAGTAGCCATGTCCAAGTTATTCCTTGATGATAGCTCATATCCCTTTTGAAGTTATTTCCTTCATAAATTTCTATATAGTTTGCTTCTCCTTTTGCCAATGATTTTAAGCCATAATTATTTAACAATTTCTTTTCTACAACATTTAAAACATTATATGCTTCTTCAGAATCTGGCTCTATTACAGGATATGTTAAACTTAAAGCAAATAATTGATTTGGTCTTATTTTACTGTCTCCTATTACATCATATAAGCATTTTCTTTTTGGATTATAGAATTTTTCATTAAATGATTTCTTACATTTTCTTGCTAAGTCTTTATATTTTTTTGCATTTGATTTATTTCCTATTTTATCTGTTAAATCTGCCATTATCATCAAGCTATTATACCATAAACTATTTATTTCAACAGCTTTTCCATTTCTAGGTGTTGCCGCTATTCCATTGCATTTTGCATCCATCCATGTATTTTGTGTATTTTCTGTTCCAGCTGATATAAGGTAATCTTCATCTAAATATATATTGTTATTGTCGATGTCTATTCCTTTAATATAATTTTCTATTACTTTTTCTAATTTTTCATATACATTTTCTTTTATAAATTCATAATCCCCTGTGTATTTTATATATTTTTGTATTTGTTCAAAAAGTAGTAATGAGCTGTCAACGCTATTATATAGTGGTCTGTTATCAAATCCTGAATATCCATTTGGAACTAATCCATATTTGATATCTCTTATCATTGTTGATATTACTTCTTTTGCTATATCATATTTTTTTGTTTTTAATAGTAATCCTTCAAATGCAATTAAGGTATCTCTACCCCAGTCTAAAAACCATGGATACCCTGCAATTATAGTATGTAGCCCAAATGATGGTCTATATACTATAAATTGGTCTGTCGCTTTTATTAATTCTTTTAATAACTCTGATTTTTCTTCTGACATTTCACTTGTTTCTTTTAGTAATTCAGTTTTTTCTATTAATTCGTCTGTTCTTTGTATCTCTTTTTTTAATGTATCTTTAAGATTTATTTCTTCTATATTTTCTTCAAATCCACAT
>CAKPQY010000159.1 GCA_934179885.1 uncultured Clostridia bacterium | reverse complement strand
TTCAATAAAACCTGTTCAAACAAGTAACACGGAATATAAATTAGGACTATGGGTAAGAGATAGTGCAGCAGGTGTAGGAACTGTGACATTTTATGAACCATCTACACAAAGTTTTGGGGCATTGGGGCATGGAATAGCTGATATTGATACAGAGCAGCTTATTGATATTGCATCTGGTGAATTTGTTACAACTAAAATTTTAAATGTAATAAAAGGTGAAAGTGGAAATCCTGGAAGAATACAAGGAACAGTTGATAATCAAAAAAATATAGGTATAATATATAAAAATACTAAATTTGGAATATATGGCAGGGTAGAAAATTTATCAAGTCTAAATATAGATAAGTCAAAGGAAATGGAATTGGCTCTAAGGGATGAAATAAAAACAGGAAAAGCAATAATTATGTGTTGTTTGGAAAATGGAAAAGTAGAAGAATACGAAATAGAAATAGAGAAAATTTATAAAGAAAATAATTATGATAATAAAAGTATGTTAATAAAAGTTACAGATGAACGATTGTTAGAGAAGACTGGAGGAATAATTCAACGGTATGAGTGGTTCTCCAATAATTCAAAATGGAAAATTTATTGGGGCAGTTACACATGTACTTGTTAATAATCCTCAAGAAGGCTATGGTGTTTTTGGAGATATTATGTTGAAACAGATGAAGATTGTTAATTAACTAAAATTAATAAGTAATAGTTTATAATGAAATTTAATTTTTCCATTATAAACTATTGCTTTTTTTATTTTTATAATATATAATAATTTTGCATTTGTAAAATTTAAATTTTAAGTTTAAATTTTATATTTGAAAATTTAGAGATAGGGTAATTATTTTGAGAGTAAAGATAAAAAACAGATGATAAAACTTTAAAGATAAAGTTATAAGTAAGATTCCTATAATATAAAAGACTGCTGAGAATTAAATTTTTCAGCAGTTTTTTATATATTATTATATAAAGTTAAACGATTTTAATTATGTCCCTTTTATTCTAATAGCATAGGTCCAATTTTAGTAACAGTACCAGCACCTAATGTAAGAACAATATCATTTTCCTTAACATTTTCTTTTAAATAAGAAACACATTCATCAAAATCAGCAATATATTTAGCATCTTTTCCTAAAGCAATAATTTTATCAACTAAATCTTTAGAAGAAATATTATAAGTATTAGTTTCTCTAGCAGCATAAATATCCAACACTATAATATTATCAAAATTTAGTAAAGCATTTGCAAAATCATCTAAAAGAGCTTTCGTTCTACTATAAGTATGGGGCTGGAAAACAACCCAAGATTTATTATGTTTTTTACCAGTTACTGATGTAGATGTAGCAACTATCTCAGTAGGATGATGACCATAATCGTCATAAATGCTAGCACCATTTAGTTTTCCTTTAAATTCAAATCTTCTATGAGCACCTGTAAATTTTTTCAAAGCAGTTTGTAAATCTTTTTTATCAATTCCATAATAATCACATAAAGATATACAAGCAAGAGCATTTAAAATATTATGAGCTCCAGGAACAGATAGCTTGATTTTTGTAAAAAATTCTCCATTTTTATATACATCAAATTCAGAAAAACCATCATTATCAAATTTTATATTTTCAGCATAAAAATTAACATCTTTATTATTTACACCATATGTAAGAATTTGTGCTTTAGTATATTGAGGCAAGTCTAAACAGTTTTTATCATCACCATTAATAACTAGTAATCCATCATCTGGTAGTAATTTAACATATTTAACAAAAGCGTTTTTGATATTATCAAAAGTTTTAAAATAATCAAGATGGTCATTATCTATATTCAAAATAATTTCAGCTTTAGGGCTAAACTTTAGAAAACTTTCAACATATTCACAAGCTTCAATAATAAAATGTTCACTATTACCAACTTTATAATTACCATCAATAGCATTTAAAAAAGCACCAACTTGAATACTAGGGTCTTGTAAAGCTTCTAAAAAGCAAAGAGAAATCATAGATGTAGTAGTTGTTTTTCCATGAGTACCTGAAATACAAATAGTATCTTTAAAACATCTAGTAAGCTCACCTAAAAAATCAGCTCTTTCAATAGTTGGAATGTTTAATTTTTTAGCTTCTAACATTTCAGGGTCATCTTGCTTTATTGCAGCTGAATAAACTACGACATCAGATTTAGAAACATCTTCTAAATTATGACCAATTGTAACTTTAATTCCCATAGAATTTAATTTGTCAGTAGCTTCAGATTTAGCCCAATCTGAACCAGTAACATTAAATCCCCAATTTGTAAGTATTGCTGCAATACCGCTCATGCTTACTCCACCAATACCTATCATATGTATGTTTTTATATTTTTTAATATTTTCTATATTTGGCATTTTAAAAATTCACTCCCCAATGTTTTATAACAGAATGATTATATAATTATATGGCTCAAAATTCAATAGTTTTTGAAAAATTTTTACTTTACTAAATAATATTATTTACTAGTTATAAATATTACTTTTTTGTCCCAAAAGGGACGGTTCTTTTTGGGACATTTCAAAAAAATAATAAAATTTGTAAAAAAAAGAAGGAAAAAAATTTTTTATGGAGAATAATAAAATAAGTACATAAGAATAAACTAATATGTACAAAATAATAAAAACTTAAGGAAGGCGGTGCACGCAAAATGCAAATCACAGATGTACGTTTAAGAAAAGTAAATTCAGAGAACAGAATGAAAGCTGTTGCTTCTGTAACATTCG
>CAKPQY010000158.1 GCA_934179885.1 uncultured Clostridia bacterium | reverse complement strand
ATCAATAGCTTTATTTAAGTCAAAATCATTTAATATTATTTCTCCGCTCTTTGAATGCTGAAAAAAATTATATGCATCTATATCTAATACACTAACTTGTTGTTTCTTTAAATATGCTTTATATTTTTCTTCATCTTTAAACATTTTTTATCCTATACAATATATTTAGATTTTTATTGGATATATCTATAAACCTTTTATACTATATATTAAACCATATTTTTCCAAATATTACAATATTTTTTATTATTTACTATCATACTTGAATTAAAAATTTTTTTCTGTTACAATATTTTTAGAATATTTATAAGAAAAGAGGATTACAATGTCAAAAGAAGTTTTTGATTTTTATGATAAAACAAGCTTAAAGTCTTATAACCTAGATAAAACTATGCAATATCAATTAAATATTTTAGGGAGTTTAGATGTTTTTACTAGAAAACATTCTGAAAATGTTGCAAGTATTGTTTGTAGAATTTGCCAATACTTACATTGTTCAAAGGATTTTACTGAATATTGTACTATTTGTGCTTATTTACATGATATTGGTAAGCAATTTATACCTGCCAACATTTTACAGAAGCATTCTGCTTTAACAGAAGAAGAATTTGAAATAATGAAAACTCATACTACACTTGGTTATAAAATTTGTATGGATGATATAAAATTGAGGCCTTATGCTGCTGGTACTATTTATCACCATGAAGCATTAAATGGTTCGGGCTATCCTAATGGTTTAACCAAAGACGATATTCCCTATGAAGGTCAAATTATTCGTGTAGCTGATGAATATGATGCTATTGTCAGCAAAAGGCAATATAAATCTCATATTGGTATTATAGATACACTTAAAATTTTGGTAGATGAGACAAAACCTATTCCAAATTCGGATGCTATTAAAATTTTAGCTTCTGAAACTAAGCCTGAACATAATCCTTCTGAAAATGTTAAAATTCCTACATTGGGTAAAAATAACCCTATTATAGTTAAGGCTTTGATTAAAGTTATTATTGATGATACTGAATATGAAATTTCTTGTATTATGGATTATTTAAAAGATTTAAAAACTGAAATCAAAAGACTTGAGCAAATTGAGAAATATGATAAGAAAAGAATTTCTGCAAATAGTGAAGACAAAAAAAATTACTATTTAGACGGTATGAAATGTTTGCTTACTGGCCAAGAAACAGTTGATAACTATCTTGAGATTTTAAATTCTTATAAAAATATTGTTCAATCAAAAACTGAACATATTGATAAATTATTTGAAGAAATTAAAATTGTTAAAAAGCTAAAGTTTTAATGATTTTGAGTAAATAAATTGAAAAGTTTATACAAACTTTTCAATTTATTTTTATTTGGTGCCGAATCTTTTCACTTGACAATTGATTAAATCATTGTTTATTTTGTGTATAGAAAATTTATTTTCTGTATATAGTTATCTGCTTCATCTCTAGATTTAAAAATATTAATATCAATTTCATCTTTATATTTATCTAGTAATTCATAGATTCTAGGTAATTTTTCTTTTGAAAAATTACTAATAACTTGTTTAAAGTTTTCATCAAGTTTTTCTTCAATCCAAGGTAAATCCTCTCTCTTTTTTCCCACTCGTGACTTTGCACCTTCAATACAAACCTCAGTTGGAAAGTCTAGTAAAAATACTGTATCACATTCTTTTAAACGCATTTCTATTGTTCTTTGATAATTACCATCTATAATCCAACTATCTTTCTTAAATATTTCAATTAATTTTTCTTCAAGTTCTTCTTTAGAGATATGCGTTCCATCTTTCTTGTGATACAACATATCTAAATGATATAATTGTATATTAGTTATATCTCTTAACTTTTTCGAAAAAACACTTTTCCCTGCTCCCGGACTTCCTATTACAATTATTTTTTTCATTCTTTCCTCCATAAATACTATTTTTTCCTATCTTTTTAATATTTTATCTAGTTCAATTTCTGCTTTCTTTTAAACTTCTATTCTTCTATTTTTTCTTTGCTATAACATCAAATATATGCCAATGTTTCATCTTACCTAATCCAGTTTTCATATCTTTTTCAATTTCTTTAAAACTTATAATTTCAAAATCATTGAATAATCTTAAAACATCTTCTTTTGATAAAAATGTCATATCATTTTTTATCTTTGCCCATTCATCATTTAATCCAAAGAAATTGCCCACAAAATAACCTTCTTGTAAAATACTGTGTGTTATTTTATTCCATAATTCTTCAAAGTTACTTTTGCAGCAAAATGGAATACTGAAGTTAGCAACTATTAAATTATTGTTTTTTAATTCTAATTTCTCAAAATTTTGCTTTTGGAATCTAAATCTATTTAATTCTTCATCAGTTAGCTTTTCTATAATAAAGTTTGATACATCTTCTTTGTCTATTGCTAAGACCTTCCATCCATTTTTTATTAAATATATTGTATCTCTCCCAGCTCCACAGCCTAATTCTATTGCGTTTCCTGTTTCTGTTTTTAATTCTATAAATTTTTTTACATTATTATTTGGCTTTGCATCTTTTGTGTTGTCATAGAATTTTTCAATATTTCTCATATAATCACCTTTATTTTAAATCATTGTTTATTTTGTGTACAGGAAATTTATTTTCTTTTAAAATGTCTTTTACTGCATGTGGTAATAATGGATATTCTTCTATTTTATCTAAATCAAGCCACTCATATTGTAAATAATCTTTTCCTTCAACATTTTTCATTATATATTCTATTTTTTTATCTTCTTCATTTGTAAATTC
>CAKPQY010000157.1 GCA_934179885.1 uncultured Clostridia bacterium | reverse complement strand
CATTTTCTATTTCTTCTAATAATTGCTTATTACTATTATTTTGTGTCTCTTTTATGTCTTCTATTTTTTCTAATAATTGTTTATTACTATTATTTTGAACTTCTTTCCAATTATTTATATCACTAGTTATTTCATTAATTTGTTTTTTTGTATTATCTCTTTTTAACTCTGTAAATACATTTTTTAATTTTTTAATTTCATTTAAAATTTCATTTTTTACATTTTTTATTGCATAGTTTATTTCTTGATTTTCTTCTGGTAAATTATTATCGTCTTCTATTATTATTTCTTCTTTATTTAAAAGTTCTTCTTTTATATTCTCTTCTGCTATCCTTATGACTTCTTCTAATGAAACTGGTTTTTGCTTTTCTTTTATTTCTTCTATATCTTCAATTTCATTTCCATAATAATATCCATATCTTTTTCCGTAATATTTTCCTTTTTGGATTTCGGATTTATTTAATATTACACCTAAGATTTTTCCACCAACATCTTCTATTAATTTTTTTGTCTTTTTTAAATCATTTGTTTTTGTTTTTTTACTTTCAGCTACTAATATTGTACTATCTACCATTGATGATAGTGCTATACTGTCTGATACTACCATACATGGTGTACCATCTAATAAAACTACATCATACATACTTTTTAATAAATCTAATAATTTTTTCATATTGTCTGATGATATAAGTTCTGCTGGATTAGGTGGTATTGTTCCATTTTGTAGCATATGTAAATTTGGTATTTTTGTTTCTTTAATATATTTTTTTGATTTTTTTAGGTTTTCTAATTTATCTTCTGATATTTCTTTAATAAAATCTGATAATCCTTCATCTTTTTCTACATCAAATATTTCGTTTCTGTTATTTTCTTTTCTTAAATCTGTATCTACTAAAATAACTTTTTTGTCAGCTTGTGCAAACGCTACTGCTAAATTGTTTAGTATCCAGCTTTTTCCTTCTTTTTGTTTGCTACTTGTTATTAATATTGTTTTTCTATTTGTAGTGTATAATATATTTGTTCTCGTTGTTTTTATACATTCTACTATGTGAGATTTTGGATTATTTTCTATTATTAATTCATTATTCTCTTTATCTATTGGTAATATACCAATATTTTTCAACTTAATATTTTTTTCTATATCTTTTTCATCTTTTATAGTATCATCAAATAAATATATAGCCATTACTAATACCATTGATGCAAATATTCCGGCAAATACAAATATTGCCATATCTTTAATATGATTTATATTACATGGTTCGTTTTCTATTTCAGCTTTATCTACTATACTTATATTTTCTATATTGTATATTTCTTTTATTTGTTCAGTAAATACTTTTGATAATTCATTTGCTATATCTTTTGCAACTTCTGGATTACTGTTTCTTACTGTAATTTTTAAAAATTGTGTTTTATCTATTTGTTTTGCTTCTATGCTTTTTTGTAATTTTGAAGTAGTCATATCTAATTCTAGATTGTCAATTGTTTTTTGCATAACATTCGTACTTTTTACTATGCTACTATATGTAGATATTAAACTTGAATTTATGCTTAAATCTGTTTGTGTTAATTCTTTTTCTGTTTTATTTTCATCCGCAACTAATAATATTGTTACAGAAGACTCATATTCTGGTTGTTTGTAATAGTATGAATATACATAACCTAGCGTTATGCTTAATAACAATATTAATATGATAAAAATTTTTTTAGAAAACATTATTCCTAAAATTCTTTTAAAATCAATATCTTCATAATTTTCCATTTACATCACCTATTACAAATTATACCATATTTTTCAAATTATTGCAACATTTTATGTTTATCTGTTAAAAAAACTTAGAAAGAAAGGCTTTCTACAAGTACTTATTTATATAATATTGTAATGTTGGCTGTGTCATATGGAAATTTTTTCTTTTAATTTCTTTGCTTTTGTTATACTTTTGATTTTTATGGATATAATTTTATTATATAAAGGAGTTGATGTATAATGAATTTACAAAGAGTTCATTCTATTTTAAATAATAAAGAAAAATGTGATGTTTTTTATGATGAGCGACCTGTTTGGATTCAGGGTGTTGATGATTCACATGATGTTGCCAAAGTTGGTTTTGTTGATAATTTTGAAGAAAAAGATGTTTATATTGAAGATTTGTACGAAAAAGATTTATATAATTAAATTTTATAAAGAAAAGACCAATCAAAATAAAATTGATTGGTCTTTTAAGGAGTTTTGGTTTTTTAGGAATGTACTTTCTGGTCAATTATTGCTAACAAATCTAAATACGACACTGCTTCACACTGCTTGCTGCATGTCATATTATAAGGTAAATTATTTTTTAATATTTCCCTAATTTCCTTTATTTTTGCTTTTGATACATTCCAAATTGAAGCTTTGGTTGCAAAATATCCACTTTTTATAAAAGTGATTTCAACCACCATATTATCTCCTTCAAGCACATTAATTTTAAACATATTTACTATGTCTAAATTTCTCTTTAATTCTGCCTGACGTTCAATTTGTTCAAAGTTTTCAGCTATGTCCAGGTTGAACATACACATTTTAAGTAACTGTGTTTGAAACCTTTTCAGCTGTTCTTCATTGTTTTCATTATAACTACCAGTTAATAATATGTCTCCATCTTTTAAGAGCTCAAAGTTAAGTTTTCTTAACTTTTTTGTACCATTCCGCATACTTTCGTATTCTGGAAGAAGTAAAAAACCTGTAATGTTACTATCAATTTGATCATTAAACATCATACCTTGTCCTCCTTTATTA
>CAKPQY010000156.1 GCA_934179885.1 uncultured Clostridia bacterium | reverse complement strand
TGATATTACTATGCAAACTATTCTCCATATCACATCACTGATTTTTGCATTTGAAAATGTCTTAGATATTAGTTCTGAAATATCTTTAAAAATATTTTCAAAAACACTATCAGCAGATGATAATAAAATAATTATAATTATTATAACAGGTATTGATATTAATATAGATTTTCCAAGTTTTTTAGCAAATTCTATTTTTTCATTTTGATTTTCTTTTTCTTTTTCAAAAAATTCATTTACTTCAAAATCACTTATAAATTCAAATATTAAACTAAATGGTTTAATTAGTTTTCCTAATATTTTTCTTATAAATCTACTTTCTGATATTTTACCTTCTGTTATACTTATACACATTATTATTATTAAAACAAATATTACTGGCACATTTAATATTTGAAAAAGTGAATTGTTAAAAATAAAATATGTTAAACTTAATAAAATAATTGGAATTGCCCATAAAATCCCTTTTTTATTATTAATCATTTGTTTTTCGTTTAAATTGTATAATACTAATAAAATTGTTGGTATTATAAATAGTACAACTGATATACCAGGAATTTTATCCCAAAAAAGTATTGACTGTAATATACTTAAAAATAAACTACTGTATAAAATCTTTTTCATAAAATTTTATCTCCTTTTTTAATTTTAAGAAATTAGTTTTTATAAACTTATATTTCTTTTTTCGGAATTAGTTTATATTAAATTTTATTATTTGTCAATACTTTTTTATTGTTTTTCGATATTTTTTTATATTTTGTATTTATTAATTTTACCCTATATTTACATTTTCCCATAATTAACATCTATTATATTGTATTTTTTAATTTTTGTATTTCTTCTTCCGTTAATTCTGTCATTTCCATTATTTCCTCTATGTCTTTATTTTTCTCTAACATCTTCTTTGCAATTTTTATTTTGCTTTTCTTTTCACCGTTCTTCCATGCCCATCTTTAGTCCTTCTTTTCTAGCATAGCTTAATTCTGTTGTTCTATCAGACTCCCACAAATCTCTCATGTCTTCTAAATATTGAGCCTCTTCACTTGCTGTAAATTTGTTTCGATTTGATTCCAAATCTTGAAATAATAAAATTTTGATTTAAATTAACAATTCTTGGCATTTAAATTTTTAGCCACTATATAGACTAAATAGAATAATCTATTTATATCATATTTAGTGGCTATTGTAAACATAATTTTAATTTTTTTTCGATTTTTTCATCGCAATATTCGCTATTTTTCGGCAGTAACTTTTATACTATCTGTAATAATTTATACAATTTTAAAATCTAAAATTCATTTAATAATTCATTTTTGTCTCTTACGCCTACAAATCTCTTAAATTCTTTACCATCTTTAAAAATAATCAATGTAGGAATGCTCATAACATTATATTTCATAGCTAAATCTTGATTTTCATCAACATTAATTTTTCCAACTTTAGCCTTACCTTGTAACTCCCCGGCAAGTTCTTCAACAACAGGCGACATCATTTTACAAGGTCCACACCAGTCAGCATAAAAATCTACTAATACTGGCTCATTTGAATTTAAAACTTCTTTTTCAAAATTTTCTGAATTTATCTTTAATTCCATAATTTCACCTCCATGTCCAAAAAGAACCAATCTTATTATTTATTATTTATAAATTTTATAACTTGTAATCCTGCTTTTGTTCCTTCATACACTGCTTTTGAAATTTGATATAATCCTCCTGTGCAGTCTCCACAAGCATATAAACCTTTTATTGTTGTTTCCATATTTTCATTAACAACAATTTTATCATTTTCAATTCTAGCTCCTAATTTTTTTGCAAATTCGGTGCTTCCTGCAACGCCTTGTGCAACAAATATTCCATCTACTTTCATAATAGTATTATCTTTAAATTCTACTTCTTCTACTTTATTTTCTCCGATGAATTTCTTTTATTTCTTTATCATTTATATTAACATTTTCTGCTCTGTATTCTGGAATTTTTTGGCCGTTAGTTAGTATTGTGGTTGACCTTACTACATTTTGCAAATTCATTGTTTCTGATATTGCGTAATCTCCATTTCCAATTACTACAACATCTTTATTTCTATAGAAAAATCCATCACAAACTGCACAATAACTAACACCTCTTCCTTCATATTCATCTATTTTGTTTATGTTAGGTTTATTCTTTTTATTTCCTGTTGCCAGCACTACAGCTTTTGTTTGAAATTCATTGTTTAAAGTTTCAACTTTAAATATTTGCTGTATTTGTTTTTTATCATTTTCTATAAAATTATTTTTAGTATTTATATTTTCTTTGTCTAGTTCTATAAAATCAATTTGTATATTCGTAACTTCTTCTTCTAAAACTTCTACACCTAAGTTTATTGCTTGTTCTATCCCTGTTCTATATAATTCTTCCCCTTTTACACCATTTTTAAACCCATAGTAGTTTTCTATTTTGGATGCATTTTCTAATGCTGATTTTTCTTTGTAAATTACTAAGGTTTTTAAATTTCCCCTTATTGTATATAAACTAGTAGATATTCCTGCAGGTCCTGCACCTACTATTATTACATCATACATATTTTCACTTCCTGACATTTTACTTAATATACTTTAGAAATTTTATATAATTTTAGGTACAAATATCATTAAGCCAATAATTGCAGATGTTATTGCTGATACTAAAACAGCTCCTGCTGCAACATCTTTTGCAATTTTTGCTTTAGGATTTATTTCTTGTGTTATCAAGTCTACTACATTTTCAATTGCAGTATTTATTAATTCTAATGATATAACTAGTCCAAATAATAC
>CAKPQY010000155.1 GCA_934179885.1 uncultured Clostridia bacterium | reverse complement strand
GATGGAGTTGCAAAAGTAACAGATTTTGGAATAGCAAAAGCAGTATCAAATTCAACAATAACAGCATTTGGAACAACAATAGGTTCAGTACATTATTTTTCACCAGAACATGCAAGAGGTGGATACACAGATGCAAAATCAGATTTATACTCATTAGGAGTTGTAATGTATGAAATGGTAACAGGAAAAGTTCCATTTGATGCTGATACACCAGTATCTGTAGCATTAAAACATATGCAAGAAGAACCTGTACCACCAATAGAAGAAAATCCAAATTTACCAGAAGCACTAAATAAAATAATATTAAAAGCCCTAAAAAAAGATCCAATGCTTAGATATCAAACAGCTACAGAAATATTACAAGATTTAAGAACAGCACTAAAAAATCCATCAGGAGATTTTGTTGAAGAAGTTGATTATGACCCAACTGCTAGAACACAAAGAATATCTACAAATCAATATAATAAATCAAGCCAAAAAAGAGGAAAAAAAGAAAGTAAATTTAAAACTTTTATAAAAGAACATAAAGTACTAAGTAGTATTATAGGAATAATATTATTATTTTTCTTAGCATTTGGTGGAACAATGCTAGTATTAAACATGACAAATCCTAAAGAAACTGAAGTGCCAAATGTAGTAGGACTTGCAAGAGAAGAAGCAGAACAAAAGGTAAAAGATGCTAAACTTATATTTGAAGTAGAATCAGAAGAATATAATGCAGAAGTAGAAGAAAATCATGTAATAAGTCAAGATCCTAAAAATATAAATGTTAAAGAAGGAAATACAGTAAAAGTTGTAATAAGCAAAGGAACTGAAAAAACAAAAGTACCAAATGTAAAAGGAAAAGAAAAAGAAGAAGCAATTCAATTAATAGAAAATGCTAAATTAAAAGCAGAAGTTATTGAAGAAACAAGTAAAACTGTAAAAGAAGGATATGTAATAAGTCAAGAAACAAATCCAGATACAGAAGTAAATGCAGGAGATACAGTAAAAATACATGTAAGCACAGGAACAGGAATTAAACAAGTTACAATGATAGGTGTTACAGGAAAAACAGAAGCTGATGCTAAAAAAGCGTTAGAAGATATGGGATTAGTTGTAAATATCGGATATAGTGAAGATAGTTCAAAAGACAATGGAATTGTTTTAAAACAAACAGTTGAAGTTGGAAGTGTTATTGATGAAGGTACAACAGTAACAATAACTGTAAATAAATTAGCAGAAGTGAAAACTGTTCCAATAACAGTAAATGTAAAATCATTATTAGATGGTAATGTAACAGAAACTATTGAAGATGAAAAAGGAGATAAAATTCAACAAGTAAAAGATGTCCAATTAAAAGTAATGGTTGGAAATGATGTAATATATTCACAAAAAGTAAAAGCATCAGAAACTGCAATTTCAGTTGGAAATGCTAAGGGAACTGGAACTACAATGGTTAAAGTTTATATAGATGGAGTTTTAAAGAATGATAGTGGATATACATTAGTTTATAGTAATGTGGATTCTTATACGGCTGAATAAATATAAATATGTAACAAAAGCACTTTTTGTCGAATTTTGCGACGAAAAGTGCTTTACAAATTAAAGAAAAGATGTTAATATGTTTTTAATTATATTCTTATATATAAGTATCTATAGCTTTTAGTTAAGTATTTATTCAAAAAATTTAATTCTAAATTTTAAAATCTAAATAAAAATCAAATAAAAAATAAAAAAATCAAATTTAAAATGTTATAATATGCATTAAACAATGATGGGAAAATTCTGAAAATAAAAGGATTGGAGTAATATCCAGATGAACTATATAACAATAGTAAAGAAAAATAAAATCGGAGGAATAATGCAAGGATTAATAATAGAAAACATATCAAATTTATACAAAATAAAAACAGAAAACAAAATTTACGAAGCAAACGCAAGAGGAAGACTAAAAAAAGAAGAAATAACACCAGTTGTAGGCGACAGAGTAGAAATACAAATATTAGACGAAGAAAGCAATAAAGCAATAATAGAAGAAATATTACCAAGAACAACATATATAAAAAGACCCAAAATGAGTAATATAACACAACTAATATTAGTAGTCTCAAGCAAAAATCCAAAACCAGATTTGCTATTATTAGACAAACAACTAGCATTTGCAGAATATTTAGGAATAACACCAATAATAGTACTAAATAAAACAGACTTAGACAAAAAACAAGACTTTGAAAAAATAAAAAAAGTTTATGAAAAAATAGGATATAAAGTAATAAAAACAGTTGCAAAGGGAGAAGAAGGAATAGACGATTTAAAAGAAACATTAAAAAAAAATATAAATGCATTTTCAGGAAACTCAGGAGTAGGAAAATCAACATTAATAAATGCAATATTTAAAGACAATGTTACACAAGAAGGAGAAATCAGTCAAAAAAATAAAAAGGGAAAAAACACGACCACATCAACTGTAATTTATGAAATAGACAAAAATACATATATAGCAGATACCCCAGGTTTTTCAACATTTGATATATCAGAAATAGAATATAGAGAATTAGATAAATATTTTAAAGAATTCAAACCACTGCTAGAAAACTGTGAATTTGTAGGATGCACTCATATAAAAGAAGAAAACTGTGGCATAAAACAAGCAATAGAGCAAGGAAAAGTAGATACTGGCAGATATGAGAGATTTTGCAAAATATATGAAGAATTAAAAGAAAAAGATAAATATAAATATTAAGGGAGGAAAATATGATAGAAATTTCAACATCAATACTTTCAGTAAAAAAAGGAGAAGAGGCAAAAACATTTTTT
>CAKPQY010000154.1 GCA_934179885.1 uncultured Clostridia bacterium | reverse complement strand
GAACAAAGAATGAACGGTACTTGTGCCGGTGGAACTGGTGCATTTTTAGACCAAATGGCTTCTTTGTTACACACAGACACAGCTGGTCTTAATGAACTTGCAAAAAATTATCAAACAATATATCCAATTGCTTCAAGATGTGGTGTTTTTGCAAAGACTGATGTTCAACCTTTAATAAATGAAGGTGCAGCAAAAGAAGATATTGCAGCATCAATTTTCCAAGCAGTTGTTAATCAAACAATAAGTGGTTTAGCTTGTGGTAGACCAATTAGAGGAAATGTAGCATTTTTAGGTGGTCCTTTAAGTTATCTTTCTGAATTAAGAACAAGATTTATAGAAACTTTAAATTTAAAACCTGAAGAAATAATAGTACCTGAAGAAGCCCATTTATTAGTAGCTAAAGGTGCAGCTCTTGATTCCCTAAACACAAAGCCAATATCAGTAGAAGAATTAAAGCAAAAAATAGATAATTTAAGAAATTCACATGATGATACAACACATCCATTAGAGCCATTATTTGAAAATGAACAATCATATACAGAATTTAAAGAAAGACATGACAAAGCCAAAGTAACAAAAAAAGACCTTTCTACATATGAAGGAAACTGTTATTTAGGAATTGATGCTGGCTCAACAACTACAAAATTAGTTTTAATAGATAAAGACGGAAACTTACTATATTCTTTATATGGAAGCAATGAAGGAAATCCTTTAAAAAGCGTTATGAATATGCTTAAAAAACTATATGAAGTTTTACCTGAAAAAGCAATATTAAGATATAGCGGTGTTACAGGATATGGAGAAAAATTAATTCAAACAGCATTAAATGTTGATTTAAATGAAATAGAAACAATTGCACATTACACAGCAGCAAAACAATTTGAACCAGATGTTACAGCAATTATAGACATCGGTGGTCAAGATATGAAATATATCAAAATGAAAAATGGAGCAATTGACAATATCATGTTAAATGAAGCATGTTCATCAGGATGTGGTTCATTTATTGAAACATTTGCAAAAAGTTTAAATTTAGAAATATCAGAATTTGTAAAAGAAGCTATAAACGCAAAAAGACCTGTTGATTTGGGTTCAAGATGTACAGTATTCATGAACTCTAAAATTAAACAAGCCCAAAAAGAAGGATATACAGTTGGAGATATTTCAAGTGGACTTTCATATTCAGTAATCAAAAATGCTATTCAAAAAGTTATGAAAGTCAGAGATACAGCCACTTTAGGAGACCACATTGTTGTACAAGGTGGAACTTTCTATAATGATGCTGTTTTAAGAGCATTTGAAAAAATAGTTGGCAAAAACGTTGTACGCCCAGACATTGCAGGATTAATGGGTGCTTATGGAATGGCATTACTTTCAAAAGAACAATATGAATCAAATCTTGATATGGAATATAAATCTACAATATTAAAATCAGATGAACTTGATAAACTAGAAATTAAAGTAACACATACAAGATGCAATAACTGTGAAAATCATTGCAAATTAACAATAAATAAATTTAGCAATGGAGCAATACATGTATCAGGAAACCGTTGTGAAAAAGGTGCAGGTGTTGTAGCTCCTAAAAAGAATTTACCAAACTTAGTACAATACAAATATCAAAGAATATTTGACTATAAACCATTAGAAGAACAATATGCTACAAGAGGAACAATTGGAATTCCAAGAGTTTTAAATATGTATGAAGATTATCCATTCTGGTTCACATTCTTCACAAATCTAGGATTTAGAGTAATTATATCAGACAAAAGTACTAGAAAAACATATGAAAAAGGAATGGAATCTATGCCATCTGAATCAGTTTGCTATCCAGCAAAAATATCACATGGACATATAGAAAACCTAATTGAAAAAGGAATTACAACAATATTCTATCCTTGTATGCCATATTCAAGAAAAGAATATGAAAAAGCAGATAACCATTATAACTGCCCAATTGTAATCTCATATTCAGAAGTTCTAAAAAATAATGTTGAAAATATACAAGCTAAAAAAATTAAATTTATGAATCCATTCCTACCTTTTGAAACAAAAAATCTTGTTAAAAAAATAATGGAATTAGATGAATTTAAAGAATATAACTTTACAAAACAAGAATTAACAGAAGCTGCAATAAAAGCAGAAGAAGAATATCAAAAATGTAAAAAAGATATTAAAGATAAAGGAACTGAAACAGTAAGATATATTGAAGAAAATAATTTAAGAGGAATTGTTTTAGCAGGAAGACCATATCATATAGACCCAGAAATAAATCATGGAATTGATACATTAATAACATCACTTGGATTATGTGTTTTAACAGAAGATAGTGTTGCAGATAAAACTGAAGCAAAACGTCCAATAAGAGTTGTTGACCAATGGGTATTCCACGCAAGATTATATGCAGCAGCAGACTTTGTTGGAAAACATGATAATTTAGAATTAGTACAATTAAATTCATTTGGATGTGGTGTTGACGCAGTAACAACAGACCAAGTTGAAGAAATTCTATCAAGCTACGACAAAATGTATACTTTAATAAAAATAGATGAAGTAAACAATTTAGGAGCTGTAAGAATTCGTATACGTTCATTACTTGCAAGTATGAATAAAAGAGTTGCTAAAAAAGAAGAAGAAAAAGCCTCTGGCGACTACGGAATTAAGAAAAAAGTCTTCACAAAAGAAATGCGTAAAGATTACACAATTTTATGTCCACAAATGGCACCAGTTCACTTTGAACTACTAGAATCAGCAATGCGAGCATCAGGATATAAACTTGAATTATTAAGAGAATGCACACAACATACAGTTGAAACAGGTTTAAAATATGTAAATAATGATGCAT